>JANMZU010000677.1:0-3121 GCA_031383585.1 Betaproteobacteria bacterium | reverse complement strand
AGTGCCACTGCGCCCTGCTTCAAGTCCTCGCCCGCATAGCGCACATTCTGGGAGAGCTTGACGCCGGGGCCGAAGGTAATCGTCTTGCCGTCAGCGTTTGCTTTTTCCTGCATCACCACAGCGTTGCAGCCTTCGGGGACCACACCACCGGTAAAAATACGGACACATTCCCCCGGCCCGACTAAACCAACGTAGGGCTGACCCGCAAAGCTGGCGCCGACCTCGTTGAGCGCCTTGGCTGGATTGTCTTCCAGGTCTTCAATGCGAATTGCCCAGCCATCCATCGCGGAGTTGATATGGGCGGGCACGTTGACCGGCGAAACGATATCCTCACTCAGAACACGCCCGAGTGCTGTGCGAATAGGCAAACGCGCAAAACCCTTTACCGGTGAAAGAAAGGTGTTGATGAATGCGCGCGCTTTCGCGACCGGCATGGAATTAGGGTCGTAGTCGTCAGCGCAAGATGCTTCGGTGATGGTGAGTGTCTTGTTCATATCGGAAGTTAAGCGAAATTAAGCGGAACAACTTTATCGATACTAATTGTACCGTCTTGCTGGTAGGTAACGATGGCAAGCTCCCGCATGATGGCGCGCCACTCGCTTCGGAGTGCTGCGTCCGCAGCATCGTGCATCGCCTGGTAGGTTGCGCCGCTAGGATTGCCAGTCAAGCGGCCGAGGGTGATGTGCGGCCGATATTGCATTTCGGCGCGAAAAAACGGCTTCAGTACGCTGGAATAAAGCTTGTCGTGCAGTGCAATGACCGATTCGCAGCGATCGCGCAGCATGAGGATCGTGAATTCATCCTGGATGGATTCGATATCGCGAAAGCTCACAGACACCTGCGGCCAGTTGCCGACGATGCGCTTGATGTGCGAAGCCCATTGCGTGGCGGTGAGATTGGTCGGAAACGGGAATACCAGCGTGACATGTGCAGGAATCTGTCTGGCGAGTGGATCGTGCAGTGCGCGGAAGGCTTCGACCTTGCTGCCCGCCGGTAATGGCGGAAACCAGACAATCGATCGGCGGGGAAGCGGCGGCCGAAAATGCAG
The DNA here is from genome assembly GCA_031383585.1 of Betaproteobacteria bacterium. Lineage (GTDB taxonomy): Bacteria > Pseudomonadota > Gammaproteobacteria > Burkholderiales > Usitatibacteraceae > UKL13-2. The sequence goes on along the minus strand of JANMZU010000677.1, from coordinate 2,073 downwards.
TCTGCGCACATTGCGCTTCTTGGGCATGGCGCGTTGCCCCTATCTTTGCGGCGGCGATTGTTCGAACGACTTCAGTTCTTCAACAGTATTAATGTTCGAGAACGCAGCTTCCTCGTCGTCGAACGCGACTTCAACAACAATGAGCGTCGCGTACCATTTGTCGATTTTGCGTTGACCGCTTTCCAGGAACGATTGCAGGTGTGAAGCGAGGCTGGTCTTGACCAGGCAAAAGACGGGATGCGGCTGATCGAAGGTTTTTGCCACCGCGAGATCGGCGTTGGCGGCATGCATAGCGGAGGATAGCCGGGTAATGAGATCAAGCGGCAGAAAAGGTGAATCGCATGGTGCCGTAGCCACCAGCGGATGCATGGCGTGCTTCATGCCGATGTGCAAGCCCGCGAGAGGGCCGGCGAAGCCGTCGATGGCGTCGGGGATGACGCGGTGGCCGAATGCTGCGTATTCGGCCGTATTGCGATTGGCGTTGATAAGAATCTCATCGACTTGGGGCTGGAAGCGCTTCAGCACATGGGCGACCATGGGAGTTCCCTGAAACAGTTGCAAGCCCTTGTCTACGCTACCCATCCGCGAGCCGCGGCCGCCTGCGAGAACGAGGCCGGTGATTTTGATGGTCATTCTCCCTCTCCCTCCATTCCTTTCCCAAGATTTGCCTCAACACAAACAAAATCCAGAATGTAGCTTCCAATCGGCTGTTGTCGTTTGAACTTATGCCCTGCAAATCGATTTACGCGCAGATGCCGCCACGGCACCGCCTCAGCATCCGTCGCCGTAGAACGCGTGCCACGCGCAAAGCTCTTCATTCCCATCATGGCAAACTAGGCGCCTTTACCAATCGCTCCGTTCCCGTGAACAACAAATAGTGTTTGTTGACGGCCCTGCCAATCATGGTGATGCCAGTCTTTTGCGCGATCTCATAGCCCATCTGTGTGAGGCCAGACCGCGACACTAGAAACGGAATTCCCATCTGTGCGGCCTTGATCACCATTTCGCTGGTGAGCCTACCGGTTGTATAGAAAATCTTGTCGTCGCCAGACACACCTTCGAGCCACATCCAGCCGGCGATGGCATCGACGGCATTGTGGCGGCCAACATCTTCGACGAAGGTGAGAATTTTCGCGCCATGCGCCAGCGCGCAGCCATGCACAGCACCGGCCTGCTTATAGATGGATTCATAAAGCCGAACATTGTTCAACAGGGCGTAAAGCGTTTCTTCATTCAGGCGCGCTTCGGGAGGCAACTTCACGCTTTCCAGGTCCGCCATCAGGTCACCAAACACCGTGCCTTCGCCGCAGCCGGTGGTCTTGGTGCGCTTGGCCATTTTCTCGTCGAGATTCTTTAAGCCGTTGCGGGTGGTGACGGCACAGGCATTCACGTCCCAATCCACCTGCACGGACACGATGTCTTCGATCGATTCGAGCAGCCGCTGATTGCGCAAATAGCCGATCACCAGCGCCTCAGGTGCGGCGCCCAGCGTCATGATGGTCAGGATTTCACGCTTGTCTACGTAGATTGTCAGCGGATGTTCGCCAGCAATCGGTGTGGGTTGAACCATGCCGTGTTCGTCGATGGCGTCAACGGTGAAGGTGGAAGGTCGAGCGGCGTGCGATAGCGAAGGGCGATAGGACATTATTCGATTCAATTACGTAGATCTAACATTGGGGCGGCTTCCGGCGGCAAAGTGGCTGAAAAGGCTCGCCAGTGTTGGGGTTTTTCTATCTAACGGCGTCCCGCAGCCAAACGATCAGCGGATATAAATCCGCAAATTCATCGCCGATGGTTTTCGCCACATCTTTTGACAACTTCTTCTTCAGGCTGGTTTCGGCAAAGGCAAAGAAATGCCGGTTCTTGATGACTTCAATGTGCGGGTGATCAGCGGGCAAATGCTGATAACCCTTGGGCGGCCGCTGCATGCGGTCTTCCTCAGATAGTCCGCCGAATGTCTTGATAAGCCCTTTTTCTTTCAGGAGTTTATCCAGCAGCGCGGGTTCACCGAGGATAAAGTGGCGAATCTTCTGTAGCGTGTCAGGCTCGGGCATGTAGATGCCGCCGCCGATG
>JANMZU010000674.1:0-1735 GCA_031383585.1 Betaproteobacteria bacterium | reverse complement strand
GCAAACATCACCGCAGTGCGGGCGCGAGGCGTGAATATGCTCTCGTATGTCGTTTGGTCCAGTATTTTTGCGGTGCCTCCGTTGCTGCTGCTTTCATTGGTGCTTGAGGGGCCAGATGCAATCGTGGCGGGCTTGCGTGCTGCAAGCTTGACCACCTGGTCGGCAGTCCTCTGGCAATCGTTTGGCAACACGCTGTTCGGCTATGCCGCTTGGGGGTGGTTGTTATCACGTTATCCCGCCGCAACAATCACACCGATGGCGCTGCTGGTTCCTGTTTTTGGCATGAGCGCATCAACCTGGTGGCTAGGCGAGTCACTGCCCGAATGGAAATTGGCCGCCGCGACGCTGGTGATTTCGGGGCTTGCACTTAACCTGCTGTGGCCACGGTGGCAGGCATCTCGTAGTTAATTCATACGGTGCTTGCAAGCGCCGCAGCACCGCTGTTCGCCGCCCAATTCAAACTCATCAGCTCGCAAAGGAGAAGTGCATGCTCGAAGTCACAGGGATCGATCACATCTACATCGCAGTATCAAATCTCGCGGTGTCCGAGCATTTTTACGATCTGGCTCTGGTCAATGCGCTCGGCTTCCGCAAGAACACATTTGCGCTTGGAGACGAACCGCATATCCAGTACGCCTGCCGTCACTTTGGCTTTGTCCTGCGACCCGCCCGTGTGGCGTCCAAGCACGAACCCTATTCTCCCGGTCTTCATCACTTCTGCCTTCGTGTCGATTCAGCGGCCGAGGTTGAGGAGGCGGCGAGAAACCTCTTGGCCGCAGGTATTCAGGCAACGCATCCTCGTCTTTATCCGGAGTACGCCCAAGACTATGCGGCGACATTTTTTTCCGACCCTGATGGCGTCCGGCTCGAAGTGACCAACTATCGGATTAGCCGACGGGAGCGTCATGACAATTGGTACACCACAGCGATCCCACCCGGGGTCTCACTGACACAGCAAGATTAGGCGGCAAAGCGCCTCCGACTTTGAGCGAATGGTCGAAGTGAAAGCGCGTCATTTCACATCACACTACGTCGTTGGGGATCACTATGCTGAGAGGAAGTTGCCTTTGTGGAGCAGTCAGGTATGAAGTTCATGGCAAGCTGTCTGCGGTGCTGAATTGTCACTGCTCGATGTGCAGGAAAGCGCAGGGTTCTGCATTTCGCACCCGTGCAAGCGTGAACGCCACCGATTTCAGATTTATTTGTGGCACCGCGATGATTACGTACTTCGAGTCCTCACCAGGAAACTATCGCGGGTTTTGCCAGCGGTGCGGGTCTCCGATCCATTCAAAATTTGACCAGCACCCTGAAGTTTTCGGGCTACCTCTAGGTACGCTCGATGATGATCCGGAGCTTAAGCCCAAATTTCACGTTTATGTCGCGAGCAAGGCACCGTGGTTTGAGATCACCGACGCTCTGCCGCAATACGAAGCTTTGCCACGCTGATGCCTAAAAGCCATGGTCTGGTACGTTGAGAAGCTGTCGAAAACGCGGTGCCAAAATCGGTGGCGACCTTTGCTACGGAGGCGCACAATTTTTCGGCTGGCTTGAACTGCGAGTTGGTGCTGGTAATACGCCGTCAGCAATAAGCTTCTTGCGGAATTGGCCGGACTAGGTTCAAACTTGTCCACCCGTTCGCGTTTCAGTCCGAACACTTAGGAGACTTTCATGGCCAAGCCTTCACACCGTGCTCGGCCGCCAGATGGGTCGCCAGTGTTTTGAGTTTGTCGGCACT
>JANMZU010000663.1:0-2130 GCA_031383585.1 Betaproteobacteria bacterium | reverse complement strand
TCAGCAATACGCTGGCCACCACCGGCGTCATTACCCGCGAAGAAATCGACGCAGCGGGTACGGCGACGCTTGCAGAACTTTTGCAACGCAAAGCCGGCGTCGAAATCCGCGCGACTGGCGGCGCAGGCCAGCCCGCCGGCGTATTCATGCGTGGCGCCAATAGCCAGCACACGCTGCTATTGGTGGACGGATTGCGCCTGGGGTCGGCCACATCCGGCTCACCGGCTTTCGAGAATATTCCCCTCGACATGATCGAGCGCATTGAAATCGTCAAGGGCCCGCTGTCAAGTCTTTACGGTTCTGACGCCATCGGCGGTGTGATCCAGATTTTCACGCGCAAATTTGCCCGTTCCCGCCTGCTGGCAAATGTCGGCTTCGGCACTGATTCGGCATATGCCCTCAGCGCCGGATTCACCGCAGTCGAGGGCGACACCTCGGTCACATTGAACGCGGGACACCGTCAGGTGCGTGCGCGCTCTGCCACCAATGCGGGTGCTGGCAGCTTCACCTTCAACCCGGATCGCGACCCATACAAAAACAGCAATGTGAGCATCGATCTTTCGCACACGCTGTGGCAGGGCGAAACGATTTCACTCAAGGCCTGGCAATCGCGTGGCACAGTGCACTTCGACAACGGCCCCGGCGACGACGCCCGCAACCGGCAAACGCTTTCGGGTATTGCGGTCAGCTCGGTGAACCAGATCATGACCAACTGGACTTCCCGCCTCAATATTGGCCGCACCACGGACGACAGCCGCGTAACCTCGTCGTTTCCAGGAACGTTCAAGACCGAACAGAATCAGGCGGTGTGGATCAATGAATTCAAGTCTGTGCGTGGCATCACCAGTGCCGGTATCGAGTGGCGCGAAGAACACGTCACGTCGAGCACCAGTTACAACCAGCGCAAACGCAAGACCGGCTCGTTGTTCGCGGGCTACCTGGAACGCTTCGGTGATGCGAACGAACAGCAGCTCGATTTTTCGATCCGTCGAGACGAAGAAGACCAGTTCGGCAAACGCAATACCGGCAGCGTAGCCTACGGCATCCAGTTGTCACCCGCTGTACTTCTGTATGCGCGTGGCGGTCGCGCCTTCCGCGCACCGTCGTTCAACGATCTCTACTTTCCGGGTTTTTCTAATCCAAATCTGAAGCCGGAGCGCAGTGAGCAGGGCGAAATCGGCGCACGCTGGAATAGCGCAGCCTCACGTGCATCTCTGGTGTACTTCGACAACCGCATCGAAGACCTGATTGCGTTCGATTTCGTCACCTTCACGCCGGTGAACATTCGCAAGGCGCGCATCAAGGGTTGGGAGTTGTCTGGCGACACACTGCTCGCTGGCGTCGGCATCAAGGCGGCACTGACATCGCAAAAGCCAATCGATGCTGACACCAGATTGCAATTGCGTTCACGCGCAAAACTGTTCGGCAGCCTCGCCGCCGATTACACCATCGGCCAATGGCAAATCGGCAGCGATGTGGTGGCGAGCGGAAAACGCTTCGATTCAGCGACGGAATCAGCCAGTTCACGCATGGGTGGCTATGCCCTCTTGAATGCGCGTGTGGCTTATCAGGTGAACAAAATGTGGAGCGTCGAACTCAATGCGCAGAATATCGCGGATCGAAAATACGAAATGGCGCGTGGCTACAACCCGCAAAATCGGTCGGTGTTCTTGAATGTGAAGCTGGTGGGGTTTTAGTTCTTCATGCAGCATTAATTAGTCTATAACGCCATTTGGCGCGGCTCTCCGGACAGCAATGCCCTATGAGCCGCGCCAATACTAGTGTTTCCATTTTGTAGATACGCGGGCGCCACCGGCACTAATCTTGTCAACTTTTCATTTAGGGTTTAAGCCGCTCTTTTAGTCAGCAGAGCGGATTGGCTGTGTTGGTGTGGATCTGTGGATAAGTCGTCGTTGGCCGCTTCGATCAATTTGGCTTCGCACGCGCGTTCAAACTGCGCGGGGGATTTGTAGCCCAAAGTTGAATGCAGCCGTGTCGTGTTGTACCAGCCCTCGATATAGCCGAACACGCTGCGGGTCGGCTCGGCTCGGGTGCCTTGGCGTTAGAGGTGGACTCGGCTCCAGAACCGCAATTGAAGTCCTGTCCCAGCAGGCTCGGTGCAATCGGTAG
>JANMZU010000578.1:0-10262 GCA_031383585.1 Betaproteobacteria bacterium | reverse complement strand
GAAGGTGTCGCATGCGGTATGGTGTTGGCCGCCGAGCTCTCACACGAACTGGGAACGCTGGAAACCTCTTCGATGCAGCGCGCAACCGCCCTGATAAAAGCGGCGGGATTGCCAACCACCATGCCCAATATCTCCAGCGACGTAATGCTGTCGCATATGCGTCGGGACAAAAAGAATGAAGACGGAAATATCCGATTGATATTGCTGGACGCCATCGGCGCCTCAAACGTAAATCCGTCCATAAGCACATTACGACTTCATCAATTCCTTAACGCCAGAACACGTCAGCCGTAGGCCCAGCATTGATGCGGCTTAGCGACCAAAATGGCGTCAAACGGCGCATGGATAGGCGTTCTAAGCTTCAGGCATGCAGAGTCCAAGCTGTCAGCGCACATGAAGTGCGCCAAACAGCCGCGAGGCTCTCAGCCTAATCGCTTTAGAAACACGCCCATCTCTTTGGCTGCCTGCTTGTCACCCTTTGCTTCGGCTGCAACAATTCCCCTCGTATAGGCCTCCCGCGCGCCGTCAACATCGTTGTTCTGCGCCAACGATTTACCCAACAGCTTCCATGCCGCCGAATACGCACTATCCTGCAGCACGGCTGCGCGCAAATGCAGCACTGCCTGCGTGCAATCGCCACACTTCAAATACTCACTGCCAAGCGAAAAACGCAGCAAGGGATTGTCCCTGCCCTGAGACAGCATTTTCTCAAAACTCTCAATCATTCCCATCGCATGTCTCCAACGCGTCCGCAATACGAACCGCGGTCGTTTCAGCTATTATCTGCGCAGCCAACTAACTTCATCGAATTGGCACACCCGCACAACTTTTCAAAAATTTGCGACTTTATCCGCCGCAACCCTCACAGGAGCTTAACGTGTTCCGATTTACCAATCATGCCCGCTTTCTAGCTTCTATCTTTCTGGCTGTATTTGCATTCTCCGGCATTGCCCAAGCGCAAACAAAATCGCGCGAAGTGTCGATCGGTCTACAAGCTGCAATTACGTCCATGGACCCGCACTTCCACAATCTATCCCCCAATAACGCGTTGTCGCTGCATATTTTCCAGCCACTCATCAAACGCGACGAAAATCAGAAACTGGTTCCGGCCCTCGCGACATCCTGGAAGGCGCTAGATGACTTGACGTGGGAATTCAAACTGCGCAAGAACGTTCGCTTTCATGATGGCTCGCCCTTTACGGCCGAAGACGTCGTGTTTACCTTGAAGCGCGTTCCCGACGTTCCAAACAGCCCTTCATCATTTGCGACGTTTACCAAACCGATTATCGACGTAAAAGTGATCGACTCACATACGGTCATCTTCAAAACCGCTACTGCCCACGTATTGCTACCGTCTGACCTTGCCTCGGTGATGATCGTCTCCAAGCTGCATGGTGAAAAGGCGACCACGGCGGACTACAACGCGGGTAAGGCAGCCATCGGTACCGGCCCCTACAAATTTGCCGAATACGTGCCGAATCAGCGCGTCGTATTTGCTGCGAACTATGGCTACTGGGATGGCGAAGAGCCATGGGACAAAATTACTTACAAAATGCTCACCAACCCGGCGGCGCGAGTCGCTGCCTTGCTCTCGGGTGACGTGCAAATGATCGAGACAGTACCCACCGCCGATATTGCCAAGCTCTCCAAGGACAAGAACTACAACCTGGTCGACAAGGTTTCCAACCGCGTAATCTATGTGCACCTCAACCAGAGCACTGACAAATCACCGCCGTTTGTTTTCGACAAAGCCGGCAAACCGCTAGACAAAAACCCGTTCAAAGACGTACGCGTGCGCCAGGCCCTGTCGATGGCAATCAATCGCGATGCAATCGTCGATCGCGTGATGGAGAAGAAAGCTGTGGCTGCGGCGCAATTGCTGCCGGATTTCTTCTATGGCACCAGCAAGAAGCTGAAGCCAGCCAAGTTTGATCCCGAGGGCGCAAAGAAGCTCCTGGCTGAGGCAGGTTATCCGAATGGATTTGCGATGACACTGCATGGCCCAAACAATCGCTACATCAACGACGCCAATATCGTTCAAGCCATTGCCCAGATGTATACGCGTATCGGCATCGATGCCAAAGTTGAAACAATGCCTTCAGCGGTGTACTTCACACGCGCCACAAAACTTGAATTCGGATACATGGTGCTGGGTTGGGGTACCGAAAGCGGCGAGCAGGGATCAGCCATGCGTTCGCTGCTGGCGACATTCGATCAGGCAAAGGGAATGGGCGTCACAAACCGTGGGCGGTATTCAAACCCTGCTTTCGACAAAGTGTTGTCGGATGCGCTCGTGACGATGGACGACAAGAAGCGCGAAGCGATGATCCAGCAGGCGGCAGAGATGGTGATGGGGGACGTTGGCCTGATCCCGCTGCACTACGAAGTCAGCACCTGGGCAACAGCCAAAGGCTTCAAATACACCGCCCGTACCGATCAGTACACGCTTGCTGCCGGCCTAAAACCGCTGAAGTAGAAACATCCCAAACAAGCGTGGCGCTGCGCCACGCTTGTTATGAAGGCTGCAACCAGGTCGTCTCCGCATCCAGCGGAAAAATCGGCCGAAGCACATTGCGGTACGGCACACGCGAGAGTATCGGGGTCGTGAGCCCCGGTACATCAACTTCAATGACGTTTTCATCCGCAAACAACAAATCGAACGCCGCACGAAAGTGGCCCCGCGACTTCACGATGACCGACCTCTCCTGTGCGATGTCGATGCCGAAAACCTCAAACATCGCCGTATCCTTGCATTGCTGGCGCACGCTAACCACCACAACCCGAACGCCAGCAACGCGCAGTAACGCCATCGGGCCAAGATTAATTGCATGGCCCGCTGAGATGCCACGTGAGCCGATAATGTTGCCGTGATGCAGACCTTCAACCGTTGAACCGGCTTCGAACTTTCCGGAGAGGGGATGGTTTTCACCAGAGTTAAATCTCGCATGAAACGAAGCGCCGACACCCAATCGGTGGGCTTCGGCCGCCAGCGCCGGATCATAAAAAATACCAAGCAACGCGCCCTCCACACCCGCCTCAACAAACGACTTCAGTATCCATACTGTATTGCCACGCCCTCCACCGCCGGGGTTATCCGCCACATCGGCGAAAAGCAGTGCCGGTCGGGATAAATCACGGCCACACTCTCCCGCCATGCGCGTAGCGTCTTCAAGCCTAGTCAGACTCGGGATATAGCGATGCCGCTCATTCCAGGTTTTAGTTGCTATGTCGATGCAAAGCGACTTCGCCAGTTCCGCGTCGTTACGGGTCGTCACAATGACCGACATACCGTTCTTGATCGTATCGCCGAGCGAAAACCCGCTTACAACCGAAACATTCATCACTCGCGGATCCACTTTGGACTGGCCGTAGGCAATGATGTCTGCGTAGGGGCCGGATTTAGTATTTTGCGTTACCGATGGTGGAATAAATGGCAACTTAACAAACGCCGCCGTGGCAAGCAAGCCTTGGAGTAGCTCACGCATATGCAGCGCAGACTCAACGCCACGTTCATGCATATCAACATGCGGGTTGGTGCGGTACACCACCAACACATCGGCACTATCGACCATCTGCTGAGACACATTCGCATGCAGATCCAGCGTCGCGATGATCGGCACACCAGCACCAACAATTTCGCGTATCGACGCCAGCAACATGCCATCCGGGTCGACTTCCACCGTGCCGATCGCCGCGCCGTGCAATGATAAAAACACCCCGTCGACCGGCAACGCTGCCTTTAGGCGGCTGCACATCTCACGGACCACTTCATCAAAGAATCCTTGGTCAATCGGCCCGCTGGCACCGACCATTGCCCCCATCAGCGGCAATGGGGTCCACGCGGTCGAAGCGTTCATGTCATCGACAAAACCGGTCAGGCATTTCGACGCCCGCGGATGTTCGGATTGCCAGTCACGCATCATGGCACCGCCGAACTCTAGATAGTTCTGCAAAAACTCATCGCGCGTGGCTACCGGAGAATGCGCATTGGATTCCAGCATGAAACAGCCGAGTGCGATACGGGGAGTTTTGGAGGTCGTCATGCCGCCATGATAGCGATTGCGCATTGACCCTGCACGTAACCCGCGCTGATAATCGATCAAACGCACCGGAGACAAACATCATGCAACTGCGCCGCCTCGCCATATTCGTCTTTTCATCGTTGGCCATATCTGCGCTTGCGCAGACCCTTATCTTAGGCACCAAACTCGAACTCAATACGCTTGACCCGCACTTCTTCGCCGCCTTTCCCACCGGCTCATCGCACGAAATGCTCTATGAAAAACTGGCAGTGCTCGACGAGAAGCTGGTGCCACGCCCCCAGCTTGCCGCCTCCTGGAAAAATCTGGATGACCTCACCTGGGAAATCAAGCTGCGCAAAGGCGTGGTGTTCCACAACAGCGCACCGTTCACGGCTGACGATGTAATCTTTACTTGGGACCGGGTACCCAACGTGCCAAATTCACCCAACTCTTTCTCGCAATTCACGCGAAACGTCGAGAAAATCATCAAGATCGACGATTACACGATCCAGATGAAAACGTTTACGCCCACGCCGATGCTGCCCAACGATCTGGCCAACGTTTACATTGTTTCGGCAAAAGCCGCGAAGGACATGACTACACAGGATTTCAACTCCGGCAAAGCGGCCATCGGCACCGGGCAATACAAGCTGGTCGAATGGAAGAACGGCGAGCAACTGATTGCCGAGCGCTTCGACAAATATTGGGGACCGAAGCCGACCTGGGCCAAAGTCACCGAACGCGTGATTGCAAAAGACCCTACTCGACTGGCCGCACTGCTTTCGGGCCAGGTCGATGCCATTGACGCCGTGCCCAGTGCTGATCTCGCGCGCATAAAAAGTGACGGCAAATTCTCACTCTTCCGTGGCCCTGCCGCACTGGTGCATTACATTGCGCTGGACTCTGCCCGCGACGTTTCGCCCTTCGTCACCGCCAAAGACGGCAAGCCACTCGACAAAAATCCACTCAAAGACATGCGCGTCAGAAGGGCGTTGTCTCTCGCCGTCAATCGCGCCCTGATTGTTCAGCGCATCATGGATGGCAGCGGCATCCCCGCTTCGCAGTTGCTGGCCGAACAATTTCCCGGATCACTTAAGGGCTTGAAACCAGACCCGTTCGATCTCGTCAAGGCGCAGGCACTGCTCAAAGAAGCAGGCTGGGCAGATGGTTTTCGTATCGTGCTGCACGCCACTAACGATCGCTATCCCAACGACGCTTCCGTCGCACAGGCAGTCGCACAAATGTGGACGCGCCTCGGCTTAAAAGCTGAAGTTGAGACATTGCCCGGCAGCCTGTTTTTCTCACGCGCGTCGAAACAGGACTTCAGCGCGTTCGCTGCGCAATACGGTGCCGAGGAAGCCGCCAACAGTCTCCGAGCGCTGGTAGCCACTACCACACCCGCCAAAGGTTTTGGTACCGCAAACCGTACGCGCTATTCCAATACCGTCGTTGACCAGCTGCTGGGCGATGCGTTGCAAACGATGGACGCTGAGCGCCGCGACGAATTGCTGGGCCGCGCCATTCGTTTTGCGATGAACGACCAACCGCTGATTCCCGTGTTCTATCCGATCTTTGATTTTGCAGCGAAGAAAGGGCTGGTGGTGACACCGCGCGCGCAGAGGCGGTTTAATGCGTTGATGATCAAACCCGCCGGGAAGTAGGGACGGGAAACTGCACACTCATTCGTCGTTCCACATTTCTCAACCTTTTTCTTGGGACAAGGGAGCACTTGCAGCGAAGCAGAGGGCTGGGGTGAGGGGAGCGGGCTAGAAGCGTTTCCGCGCCGGTTTAATATGCCGGGGGTCTCCACACCACGACTTCTGGATTGGCCGCGCCAAGTGCCCTGTCGACTTAGTGCCATCAGACAGTGATGTTGTATCCCGCAGCAAAGGTGTTGCCTGCAGCCAATCGAAGCATGTCCGGCTTCTGCCGCAAGTCAGCGTTGATTTCTGAGCTGTCATCAAATCCAAACCACGGCTCCAGGCACACATAAGGCGCCCCCGGCTTTGACCAGATACCGAGCGTTGGCGCAGCGCCCGTATCGAAACGCAATCGCACACCGTGTTCGCGATGAACGATTTGTAGCGATCGCGAACCCAACGCTTTGAAGATGAGTGCGTCGCGCGCAAAGGTGTCGTCGGTCAACACGATGCTGTTGTCTGCGGCAAATTCAAACAGTTCCGGTGCGCTGCTCAGCAGGTTCTGGGCAACGCGATAACAGACCGGTTGCTCGACGGTCTCGAACTGGATTGACCAGTAGTCAAGCGGCCCCAACTTCGCGGGCAGATTGAATGCCGGATGGGAGCCAAGTGCGAAGAACATCGTGTGGTCATTTCGATTCATCACGCGATAGTCGACGGCAAGCGTACGCGCCTGAAGCGTGAAGGTTACATCCAACGTAAACGCGTACGGGTATGCCGCGATGGTCGCTTCGCTGTCTGTTAACCGGAATGTCGCCGACGTCTCGCTTGAGGTCAGCAACGAAAAATCCATGTCGCGCGCAAAACCGTGCTTGGGAATTTCATAGAAACGACCATCCAGTAAATAGCCCCCATCTTTGAATCGGCCGATCACCGGAAAGAGAATCGGTGCGCTTGAAGCCCAGAAAGCTGGGTCACGCTGCCAGATGAATTCATCGCCGCTGGCGATATCACGCAGACTTCGCAACTCCGCGCCCTTCAATGCGATTTCACACGTCAATGTACTGTTAGCGAGGGCCACCGTAGGCGGGGCGGAGTCGTTGTTCATCGGTCTGTTCTCAGGATTTTCAATGATTGCGTCCAACCGGATATTACACGTGGCCGAATCTGCGGCCAGAGGAATGACAATAGTCGCGACGACGGCGTCGAAACGATTAAGATAACGGCTGCATCGCGCACATCGAACAACAATTGGCTGATTGCCGCTCGCGACGCAGTGAACAATTTTTTGACCGCAACTCACTCAAATGCTTGCCTACACTCTTCGTCGCCTGACCCAATCCGGCTTTGTGCTGCTGGTGATGGCGATGCTCGTGTTTCTGGGTGTGTATGCCATCGGCAACCCGATTGAGCTGCTGGTCAATCCGCAGGCCGATGAAGTTGAGCGGATGCGTGCGACCGTTGCGTTGGGTCTGGACAAACCGTTGCATGTGCAATTCGGTGCATTTCTCAAGGGCGCGCTGTCCGGCGATCTCGGTCGTTCGTTTGTATTCGGCGTGCCGGCGTTGGAGTTGATTCTATCCAAAATGCCCGCCACCATTGAGCTTGCCGTGGTCGCCACTATGATGGCGGTCTTGCTCGGCATTCCGTTGGGTCTGGTTGCGGGCTTGAAGCCAGACAGTTTTATCGGCCGCAGCATCATGGCTGGTTCCATTGTCGGTTTCTCGCTGCCAACGTTTTGGGTGGGGCTGGTGCTGATCATGTTTTTCTCGGTATATCTGGGCTGGCTGCCGTCAAACGGAAGAGGTGAAACGGTCAGCCTGCTTGGAATACAGGTGAGTTTCCTTACTTGGGACGGCCTTCAGCACCTGTTCATGCCGGCGTTGAATCTGGCGCTGTTCAAGCTCTCCCTGCTGATTCGCCTGACGCGCGCGCAGACTCGCGAGGCGCTGTTGCAGGATTACGTGAAATTCGCCCGCGCCAAAGGTCTCTCGGCTTCGCGCGTGATTGGCGTACACGTACTGAAAAACATCATGATCCCCATCGTCACGGTAATCGGCCTTGAGTTTGGCTCGGTGATTGCATTCGCCATCGTCACCGAATCGATTTTCGCGTGGCCCGGCACCGGCAAGCTACTGATTGATTCGATTAACCAACTCGACCGGCCAGTAATCGTCGCCTATCTGATGGTGATTGTCCTGCTTTTCATCGTCATCAATTTCGTTGTCGACATTGTTTATTCCTATCTCGATCCGCGTGTGCGTTTGGGACAGTCCACCGGAGCGGGGCACTGAGATGGAAACCAGCTTGCTACCCGTTGACGTGCCGGTAAAGGAAGAAACACCATTTCGGCGATTCGTGAGCGAATTCGCCGAGTCGAAGCTTGCGCTTATTGGCCTGGCCATGCTGTTACTGGTTTTGACGGTCGCGATTCTCGCCCCGGTGATTTCGCCGCAAAACCCGTACGACCTTGGGCAGATCGACCTGATGGACAGCAAGCTGGCGCCGGGCGAAAAAGCGCCGTCGGATAAAGTCTATCGGCTCGGCACTGACGATCAGGGGCGCGACATGCTGTCAGCAATTTTTTATGGCTTGCGCATCTCGCTGGGCGTCGGTGTCGCGAGTACGGTGGTAGCCGTGATCATCGGGCTCACGTTCGGCTTGATGGCCGCATACTTTGGCGGCTGGGTCGATACCCTGATCATGCGCGTGGTCGATATCCAATTGTCGTTCCCGGCAATTTTGCTGGCGCTCATCCTGCTCGCTGTATTTGGGCAAGGAGTAGATAAGGTGATTATCGCGCTGATCACCGTGCAGTGGGCCTATTACGCGAGGACCGTACGCGCCTCGGCGTTGGTCGAGCGGCAAAAGGAATACGTCGAAGCCGCGCGAGTGCTGTCGCTATCCAAACCCCGCATCCTGTTCAAGCATTTGTTACCAAACTGTCTGCCACCCCTGATCGTCGTCGCCACCGTGCAGGTGGCACACGCCATCTCGCTGGAGGCAACACTATCGTTTCTCGGGCTCGGCTTGCCAATTACCGAACCATCGCTCGGTTTGCTGATTTCGAACGGCTTCACGTACCTGATGAGTGGCAAATACTGGATCAGCTTTTATCCGGGGCTCGCCTTGCTGGTGACAATTATGTCGATCAATCTGGTCGCGGATCAACTCAGGGATGTGCTGAACCCGAGGCTGAAGAAATGACAAAACTTGAAAACACAAGCACTGGCGCGCCTTTCTGGACAGAAGTGCCTGAAGAAGCGCGCCAGTGCTTGTGTTTCATTTTTTGCGCGCAATTCAGATGAGCGCGGTCCTGCAAGTCGAAAACCTCCGCACCCACTTTTTCACCAAGGCTGGTGTGGTGAAGGCAGTTGACGACGTTTCGTTTTCCATCGACAAGGGCCAGATCCTCGGGCTGGTCGGCGAATCAGGCTCCGGCAAGTCCATGACTGGCTACTCGATCATGGGTCTGATTGATGCGCCAGGGCGGGTCGTTGAAGGACGCATCTCGCTGAACGGCAAGGACGTGACGGGTTACAGCGCCGAACAATGGCGTTCCCTGCGCGGTAATCGTGTGGCGATGATATTCCAGGACCCGATGATGACGCTCAATCCGGTGCTGCGCATCGACACGCAGATGATCGAGGCCATCACCGCGCACGAAAGGATCTCAACGGCCGCGGCGCGGGAACGCTGTCGCAATGCGCTTTCGCAAGTCGGTATTCCGTCGCCAGACGAGCGTCTTCTGGCGTATCCCCATCAATTCTCTGGCGGCATGCGTCAACGCGTTGCCATTGCCATCACATTGCTCAATAAACCCGATCTCATTATTTGTGACGAGCCCACCACGGCGCTGGATGTGACCATTCAGGGACAGATCCTTTATGAGATGCAGAAGCTTTGCCGCGAATCCGGCACCGCGCTGATGTGGATCACGCACGATCTGTCCGTCGTCGCCGGACTCGCCGATACGGTGGCGGTCATGTACGCCGGCAAGATCGTCGAACAGGGCGCCACCGCCGATTTGCTCGATCACCCGCTGCATCCGTACACCAAAGGGCTGCTCGATTCGGTACCAAGCCGTAACGTCAAGGGCCAGCCGTTGAAGCAAATTCCCGGCATGACGCCATCGCTACTCAGGATCGGCAGCGGCTGTGCATTTCGCGAACGTTGCATGCGTCGTGCCAGCGAATGCGAAGTTGCGCCGCCGTTTACCAGCCCACAATCAACTGCTGCGCACAAAGTACGCTGCTTCCATCCGCACGTTTCCGTTGACGAGGAGCTCGTTGTATGAGCGCGCCATTGCTGGAGTTGAAAGGCATTTCCAAGCGCTTTGAGAAAAAACTCGATATGGCTGGGCGCTTTGCGCGGTCACTCGGCGCCGGGTTGCGAGAAGAAGTAGTGCACGCCGTTGACCGTGTCGATTTGAAAATCAACAAGGGTGAGGTCGTCGGACTGGTCGGCGAATCAGGCTGCGGAAAATCCACGCTGGGACGCGTCGTCGTTGGATTGCACCAGCAAACCGAGGGCGACAAACTCTGGCGCGGTAAGGATGTGGCCACCATGTCGGGCGAGCAAAAGCGGGCAATGCAGCTCG
>JANMZU010000568.1:0-1605 GCA_031383585.1 Betaproteobacteria bacterium | reverse complement strand
GATCGATGGCAGCTGATCGCGCTAGATGAGTATTGCGCTCACTTTATCGCCAGGCACGACCGGTGAGAAATCCATTGTTGTCGCCGATGAGCACACGGCGCCGTTCGTCGGCTCTGGCCGTGTCCGGGTGCTGGCGACACCCGTGATGATTAACCTGTTTGAGGCCGCCGCGCTGGCAGCCATTGAGCATCTGTTGCCTGACGGTCATCAAAGTCTGGGCACGCATCTCGACGTAACGCATATTGCTGCTACGCCTGTAGGCATGCGTGTTACCGCGACTGCGGAGGTGATTGCTGTGGATGGCAGGTCGGTCAAATTCAAAGTAAGCGCACGAGACGAGCGCGATTTGATCGGTGAAGGCGTACACGACCGCGTCATCGTCAATGTTGCCAAATTCGATTTGCGGGTTCAGGAAAAAATCGCAGCCTGCAAGAAGTAGACGCGCTGAGCTTGGTATTTCCTGCGCTACGCCTTCGGTCGCGGCGCCGTTGCCGAGCCCATCAACTCAAGTATTTTCGGCAGTGCCGCGCGCGCCGCCTCCTCGCCGCGCTTGATGCACATCAGCCGATAAGCCTCGCTTATTCCAGCGTAGTAGTTGAGGTCTGGGTGGATAAACACATCAGCCAACGGGCGCTCGTGCTCGATGAGCGCCGCGCGTTTCCGGTCGCGTATCCGCCAGGACGCTGGTGCCTCAGCCGGCGTAGTTTCGAGATATGCCGAGACGTCGACAGCGATTACTATTTGTGCACCCAGATCACGTGCCACGCGAATCGGCACCGGTTGCGCTTCATCACCGTCGTGGTATTCCACGCCGCGAATCCTCACAGGAGCAAACTGGCTGGGCGTGGCGCTCGAGGCGCGCACGGCTGCGCCGGTGCTGCCACGCGTAAATACGGCGAGCGCGTTGTTGTCGCGTCGAGCCGCAGTTACTGCCAGTTTGCGTTGAAATCCTTCGATTGGTTTGCCATCAGTGAGCTCGCGAACAAATGCCTCCAGTGCCGCGCCATTGCCTGCGAGTCCAGTGGTCGAAATGCCAATAAAGCGTTTCGGGTCAATCGACATTGCTATCTTTTCGATTTCTGCAGCCGAGGCTCCGTTCGCATACAACGCCCCAATCAACGCGCCAACACTTGCCCCTACAACCAGGTCGGCTTGAATGCCATTGGCTTCGAGCACTTTGAGAACGCCAACGTGGGCAAAGCCGCGTGGACCTCCCGCACCCAGCACCAAAGCGACTCGCGGATGTTTGTCGGCGGGGTAGGGCACAAATTTTGGTGCATCTGGACCGTTGTAATCGGCAATGCCGCCAGTGCAGCCAGTCAAAACAAGCGCCAGCAGTAGCAGCAACACGCGGAAATTGCGATCAGGGAAGCGACCGAAAACAATTTGCTGTGTTAGTGTGGAGTGCACCGTTATTGCCTAAATCAGGTTTGAAAAAATGATCAACACATACTACAACACGCGTGAAGGTTCTGAAGATACGCAGGCTATTTCGCCTGCTGGAAACTGAGTCCATGCAAGACGTTCTCATCGTCGGCGGCGGGCACAATGGTCTGGTATGCGCAAGTTACCTCGCAACCAAAGGGCGCAGGGTGCGGGTGCTGG
>JANMZU010000517.1:0-6534 GCA_031383585.1 Betaproteobacteria bacterium | reverse complement strand
ACTGCATACACTGCGAATGCGACTGCACGACAGAAGTTACGCGAAAGCCTTTGATTCGTCAAGGGAAATCAAATGCCCGGGGCTTTGTCCTACAGAACCGCAAGTTACTGTTGAAATCGCGTCCGTAACGACTCAATATGTGCACATGCAGATACGAATCAAACCCGCCCTGCCGGATAGCAACTAAATGAGCGATAAATCGCAAAGCTATTGGACGGTTGTCCTCGCCGCAGCCGCTATCCTGATGGTGACCATGGGTTCCAGGCAGTCGATGGGGTTGTTTGTATCGCCACTCAACACCACCACTGGGCTCGGCATTGCCAGCATCAGTTTTGCGATGGCGATAGGCCAATTCACTTGGGGCCTTGTGCAGCCGATTGCAGGCGCCTTTGCGGATCGTTATGGGCCGGGACGGGTGCTGGCAACGGGTTTCATCGTGTTAGCAGTCGGCAGCGCCCTTACCCCCTACATGGGAACGTCGGTCGGGCTTGTTTTTTCTATTGGAATCCTCAGCGCTGTTGGCGCTGGAGCATGCAGCTTTTCAGTATTGCTTGGCGCTGCCGCACAACGCCTGCCTGCCGAAAGACGCGGCATGGCAGCTGGCATCATTAATGCAGGCGGATCATTCGGCCAATTCGTGTTTGCACCGGTGTTACAAAAACTCATCAGCAGCATAGGCTGGATGGGCGCGATGTGGGCAATGGCGGTGGTAACGCTAGCTGCGTTGCCTTTATCGCGCATACTTCGCCGCAAACCTGCTGCCACACCTGCAAGCACCGAATCCGACAAAAATACGGTTGATGCGTCGACCCAGCCTGCGGATGCCGAGCAGACCTTAAGATCGGCCGTGAAACAGGCATTGGCAGACCCAAGCTACCTGCTACTTCACGCCGGTTTTTTTACCTGCGGATTTCACATTGCGTTTCTAGTCACGCACCTCCCCGGTGAAGTACAGCTCTGCGGCCTGCCCGCACAAGTAGCGAGCTGGTCGTTGGCAATCATTGGTCTCGCCAATATCGTCGGCAGCCTGTTGGCTGGCTGGGGTACGCAAAACTACCGCAGCAAATACATTCTTTTCTGGATGTATTTCTCACGCGCAATTCTGATCGCGGCATATCTGCTCGCACCCAAAACCGCCCTGACCTTCTATCTCTTCGCGGCAGGCCTTGGCCTGACTTGGCTCGCGACCGTACCGCCAACTGCAGGCATCGTCGGCAAACTGTTTGGCACCCGTTATCTGGGGACTCTGTTTGGGCTAACGTTGCTGTCACATCAAATCGGCGGCTTCTTTGGGGCCTGGTTAGGCGGCATCGCATTCACAACGCAGGGCAGTTACACTTGGATTTGGGGCGCCGACATTGCGCTGGCATTGCTGGCCGCATTGTGCAATCTGCCGATCAAGGAATCGCCTATCGCTCGGCCCGCCGTGCAACCGAAAGCCGCGTAAGCACAATTGAGGCAAACTAGCGACTTCGTGATTTCTAATCGTTCAAAGGAACATATATGCAGCGTGCCCAGTACACCGAACGCGGGCCTGTCCCGCAGGCATCCATCACCGCCGTCGAATTCACGCTACCGCCTCTGACGCAAGGTCAGGCGCTGATCAAAGTGCTGGCCGCACCGATCAATCCTTCCGATGTACTTACGCTCACCGGCGTTTATGGCATGTTGCCGCCGTTGCCTGCCATTGGCGGCAACGAGGGGGTGGGCGTAGTTGCCGAATTGGGACCAGAGACCACTTCGCCGGCTGTCGGGCAAACGGTTCTGTTGCCGGTCGGCGGTGGGACGTGGGCCTCGCACATGGTCGCCGAGGCAAGCAAACTGATGCCGCTGCCCAATGGTGTCGATCCACTGCAATTGGCGATGATGACAGTCAACCCACCTACCGCGCACCTGATGCTGCAGGAGTTCGTCGACCTGCAGGCTGGAGAATACGTGATCCAGAACGCCGCCAACTCAGGCGTGGGCGAGTACCTAATCCAGTTGGCAAAGATTCGCGGCTTGAAGACCGTAAATATCGTGCGCCGTGAATCTGCAATCGCGGCTGTTTCTGCCATGGGTGGCGATGTTGTGTTGGTCGACGGCCCTGGCCTCGCCAAGCGTGTTGCTGAAGCGACCGAAAACGCAAAAATCAGACTGGCCATTGATGCCGTCGGTGGCAAATCTACAGACAACCTCGCCAATTGCCTCACGCAGGGTGGCACGCTCGTTAACTACGGCATGATGAGTGGCGAGTCTTGCGTGATGTCGCCATCGTCATTCGTATTTCGCGATGTGACGCTACGCGGGTTCTGGCTTGCGCTCTGGTTTCGCAAAGCAACGCCGCCGCAGCAAATGGCCGTCTTTGGCGAATTGGCAAAGTTGATTGCAACCGGGAAGCTGAAAGCGCGTGTGCAAGCGACCTACGATGTGAGCCAAATAAAGGCAGCTGTTACTGCGGCTGCAGCGGGCGAGCGCGATGGCAAAATACTAATCGTGCCTAAAGGCTGAGCCGCAGTTGCCGATCCAATTCACTATACTATTTCTTAAATCGGAGATTGAAATATGAAAACTGTGATGATGACCGCAGCATTGGCGCTGGCTGCCAGCATGATGGCAGCGCCGGTCTCAGCCAAGAACAGTTGCGACGAAGTGACTGCGCAGATCGAAGCCAAGATCAAGGCCAAGGGCGTCAAGGATTTCACGCTCACCACAGTTCCCAATGACGAGAAGTCTGACCTTCGCGTTGTGGGATCGTGCGACGGCGGCGCCAAGAAAATACTCTACAAACGCGGATAAGATTGCCGCGGCAGGCGAAGAGTGTTCAAAAAATATCGTGGTTCTTGCTTTCCGTTATTGGTTGCTGCCTCTGTTTTGCTAGTAGCCTGTTCCGGCGGGGGTGGAAGCAGCGGAACTGCCACGCCTGCCGGACCGGGCACTGTTCCTACTGTGCCACCATCGACACCCGGCCTGGTTTCAGGCACATCCGGATTTTCAGCCAATTGCTCGGGCGTGTCGAACCAGGGCACGCTCTACACCAACGCAGAGGTGGAACCGCATGTTGCAATCAACCCAACCAATCCGAATAATTTAATCGGCACCTGGCAACAGGATCGTTGGTCGGGCGGTGCAGCACAGGGCATTGCTGTAGGCACGTCATTTGACGCAGGCGCAACTTGGACGCTGGCTACGCTACCAGTTTCCCGCTGTAGCGGTGGCAACACCACTAATGGCGGAGACTTTGACCGCGCAAGTGATCCATGGGTGACGTTTTCACCGAACGGTGTTGCGTACCAACTTTCCCTGGGCGTAACCGGCGCGACACTACAGGCCGGATCAAGTACTGCCATGCTTGTTAGCCGCTCGACGGATGGTGGCCGGAGTTGGGCAAGTCCGGTCACGCTGATACGCGACGGCGCGCAGTTTTTCAACGACAAGAACACCATCACCGCCGATTCCACAGATTCGCGCTATGTGTACGCAGTCTGGGACCGGCTAACCAGCGATAACCGCGGACCTACCGTAATGGCGCGAACCACCAACAGCGGGTCGACCTGGGAACCGGCACGAACCATTTATGACCCTGGCGTCGGTAACCAGACCATCGGCAATGTCGTGGCAACATTGCCCGACGGCAGCGTCGTCAATTTCTTTACGCAACTCAACACTGTTGGCAATAGCCTCGTCGGATCCTTTGCCGTTATTCGTTCGCTTGACAAAGGTCTAACCTGGTCCGCGCCCATTACGATTTCGAACTTCCTTGGCATTGGCACGCGCGATCCTGAAACCGGCGCCGCTATTCGGGACAGCGGTTTCCTCGGACAGATTGCCGTCGGTGCGCAAGGACAGCTTTACGTGGTATGGCAGGATGCGCGCTTCAGTGGCGGACTTCGGGACGCAATCGCAATTTCGCGCTCCCAGGACGGCGGCTTGACCTGGTCTGCGCCAGCACGCGTGAATGCTGATGCCACCGTGCAGGGTTTGATCCCGACGGTCAACGCCCGCGCCGACGGGACGATTGGTGTGAGCTACTTTGATATGCGTAGCAACACCGTCGATCCCAATACGCTGCTGACAGACTACTGGTTGGCGACATCGCGCGACGGCGTGAACTGGACCGATCGTCGCATTGCTGCCGCCTTTGATCTGAGCGTCGCACCAATCGCTCGTGGTTATTTTCTTGGCGACTACATGGGACTGGTTAGTGCAGGCTCTAACTTCTACCCGTTTTATGCCCGCACCAACAGCGCAATGGCGGCTAATCGAAACGATGTTTTCATGACGTCCATTAACGTGCCGATCAACAGCGCACAGGCAAGTGTTTCCGCGCGCGCTCAAGAGCGTGCGGCGCCGGTGATTTCGCCAGAATTTGCCCAGCGGGTTCATGAGAATATCGCGAGACAAATGGAGCAGCGTGTGCCAGGCTATTCGAAAATGCGAGGTACGCAACGCACACCAACTCCGTAGCAGCGGTGGCTGGACGCCTTCATGCACCGAGAAGAATTGCCAGGCGTCTGAATGACCCAACGCCAGCCAATTTCATGCAGAATGTGCCAATAGCCAAAACGGCACAACAAGGGCAAAGGGAGCCATCATGTTTGAACGTCTAGCGCGCAGTTGGGACTTGGTCAAAGCCAGTGGAGCCGTCCTGAAGCAGGACAAGGAATTGCTGGTGTTTCCGCTGATCTCTTCAGCCGCGGCTATTCTGGTTGCCGTCTGCTTCATTTTGCCGATGATCGGCCTGGGTGCACTCGACGGATTGACTGGCAGAGGCAATGCCGCGATTTCGATCAGCACATACATAGTCGCATTCCTGTTTTACACCACGCAGTATTTTGTGATTTTTTTCTTTAACGCGGCGCTAGTTGGCGCAGCGATGATTCGATTGGACGGCGGAGATCCAACCGTTAAGGACGGCCTCAATGTTGCCATGAGCAAGATAGGCTCCATTCTCGGCTACGCGCTCATCGCCGCCACCGTCGGAATGATCCTGCGGGCGATTCAGGAGCGTGTCGGTTTTCTCGGCAAGATCATCGTTGGCTTGCTTGGCGTCGGTTGGACCATGGCAACGTATCTGGTCGTTCCGGTATTGGTCGCCAGCAATGTGGGACCAATCGACGCTGTCAAGGAAAGCGCTGGTCTACTGAAGAAAACCTGGGGCGAAAACGTGATTGGACAAGCGGGTATCGGCGCCGCCTTCGGCCTGATCACCTTCGCCGTCATTCTATGCGGTATCGCGCTGGTGGTCCTGGCGGCAATGACCGGTAGTGCGGTCGTCATCGGGCTTGCGGTGGTTATTGTTGTTCTCGCCGTGATCGCCACTGCCTTGATTCACACGGCTCTGTCGGGAATCTACGCTGCAGCGCTGTATCGCTATGCCACCCAGGGTTCCGCGACGTTGGGCTTCGACACGATAGCGTTGCAAAACGCATTTGCGCCGAAGAAATAGCCAGAGGTGAGCTCCATGTCCGGCGCTATTGCCAGGCATGGACCCGGACATGGGGGAAAAGCATGAATCGTCGGGAACGCGACACCTTTGGATTGATCGACGTAGCTGAAGAACGATTGTGGGGCGCGCAAACGCAACGTTCGCTGCATCATTTTCATATCTCCACCGAGCGCATGCCGGAATCGTTGGTAATGGCGCTCGCGATGGTCAAGCGCGCATCTGCAGAGGTCAATCGCGATCTTAATTTGCTCCCCGCTGAAAAAGCGCGGGCGATCATGGCGGCGGCTGATGAAGTCCTCTCCGGCAAGCATGCCAGTGAGTTTCCGCTATCCGTCTGGCAAACCGGGTCTGGTACGCAAAGCAATATGAACATGAATGAAGTGCTAGCCAATCGCGCCTCCGAATTGATGGGTGGCAAGCGTGGGATGGAGCGTCTCATTCACCCCAATGATGACGTGAATTTGGGCCAGTCATCGAACGATATTTTCCCGACCGCGATGCATGTCGCAGCTGTTGTGGGTATGCGCGATCATCTGTTGCCGGCGCTGCGGATATTGAAGGCCACACTCGCGGATAAATCCGCAGAATTCTCCGGCGTCATCAAAATCGGCCGTACCCATCTACAGGACGCCACGCCACTCACGCTCGGTCAGGAAATATCGGGCTATGTCGCCCAACTCGACCACGCCGAAGCGGTCGTTGTCGCCTCGTTGCAATGGCTGTATCGCCTGGCCGCAGGCGGGACTGCAATAGGCACAGGATTGAACACCCACGAGGAATTCGGCCAGCGCGTCGCTGCGGCGCTGGCAATTAAAACCGGGTTGCCTTTCGAAACCGCCCCGAACAAGTTTGCCGCACTTGCCGCGCACGACGAACTGGTGTCGGCGCACGGTGCGCTGAAAACACTGGCTGCCGCGCTTATGAAGATCGCCAATGATATTCGCTGGCTGGCGTCCGGGCCGCGAGCGGGTTTCGGAGAAATTTCACTGCCTGAAAATGAACCGGGCAGTTCAATCATGCCCGGCAAGGTGAATCCTACGCAGTGCGAAGCCTTGACCATGCTCTGTGCGCAGGTGTTTGGCAACGATGTCGCGATCAACTTTGGT
>JANMZU010000512.1:0-2545 GCA_031383585.1 Betaproteobacteria bacterium | reverse complement strand
TGGTCGAGGCGGTTGGCGGCGAGGAAGGGCAGGTCGTCCTGATGCCCGACAAGGACGCCACCAAGCGAGAACTGGATCTGAAGACGCGTCAATCCATTCAATTCGCCGTTCTGGTCATGCGCGACGAAGACAAAGCCGAAGCCCGCAAAACCTTCGCAACACCGCTGTTGTTCTCGATCCACGAAGCCAAGGGCCTGGAATACGAAAACATCGTGCTGTTCCGCTTCATTTCCGATCACCGCACCGAGTTCAACGACATTGTCGACGGCGTCGCTAAAGCTGATCTGGCGGTCGAGGCACTGGATTACAAGCGCGCGAAAGACAAGCGTGACAAGTCGCTGGAAATTTACAAGTTCTTCGTCAATGCCCTCTATGTAGCGCTGACGCGCGCCACAAAAAACATCTACTTGATCGAGTCCGACACCGAACATCTACTTTTCGGATTGCTGGACCTCGGTCTCGGTGACGCCAGGATTGATGCCAAGCAATCGACGCTGGAAGACTGGCAGAAAGAGGCGCACAAACTCGACTTGCAGGGCAAGCAGGAGCAGGCCGACGCAATCCGGCGCAACATTCTCAAACAGAAGCCGGTGCCGTGGCCAGTCTTCGACGAGAGCAAAGTCAAGGAGCTGCTCGTGAAGGTGTTTCGGGCGCAAAGCCCTGGCGACAAGGCCAAGCAACAGCTCGTCGACTATGCTGCCTGTTACGACGAGCCGCAGCTCGCCGATTGGCTGGCAGTAGATGCGAAGTTCGAACCGGCGCGGAGTTTCATTCAACGGCGTGAGGCGCTCGCCCGCAAGAGCTATGTTCCCTACTTTGCCAGTCATTTCAAAGACATCCTCGGGCAATGTGAACAGTATGGTGTCAATCATCGCCTGGCGATGAATCAAACGCCGCTGATGGCTGCTGCCGCAGCAGGCAATACTGCGCTTGTGGAAGTCTTGCTGGATCGTGGCGCTGACCGCGATGCCGTGGACCAATATGGTCAAAACGCACTTCACTGGGCTTTGCGTCAGGCATTCGGTGACGCAAAATATACCGCGACCCGTCTGGCAGCCATTTATGACCTGCTGGCACCGCCATACGTCGATGTGAATACGGGTGGGCGGATGGTACGCATAGAAAAGCATTTGTCGGAGTACTTTCTCTTCCAGACGCTGTGGGTCTTGTTCAAAGCCCGCTTCAACAAGATCTGGCGCAATCTGGACAGCGCCTTCGAGACCAAGATCATCCTGGATGTGTGGGAGCATTTACCCGCGAATGTCGTCCGGCCCGAACGCAATAAGCGCCAACATCTTTCTAGTGTGCTGTCCAGGAACGAAGTTGACCGGGACTACGCGTTCAACCGATCACTCTTTCTGCGCGTCGCCACGGGTCGTTACCAGTTCAATCCGAAACTTGCGGTACGCAGTCCGGGTGAAACAGAAACCTGGATACCGATTTATGCGGCACTCAATCTGCCGCTGATCAGCGAGTTTGCATACCACGATGGATTTACCAGCACTTGGGGAAATATCGACCGGTTTCTGGCGCTGGCGGGATTACCAGCGCGAGCGGCGCCAATTGCAGCCGCAGGTTTAATTGCGCGCGAAGAGGTGATGATTCGCGAGCTTGATGCCCGAAAAGCCGCACGTCTCGCGGAAGACGCGCGCCGCCGGGCTGCCGCTGAGGCTAAAAAGAGCAAAAAAGCGCCCCCATGGGGAACGAAGGAAGCCAAGCAACTGGAGATTGAGCGCGTGAGACAGGAGATTGAAAATCGGAAGAAGGCTTGATCGGCTTGATGCCTGGCAAAAAGCAGCCTGATACGATTAGCGAACGAAAACTGACCGCACGCGCCTTCTGCAAGCGAACTATCTTAAAAGCGTGATCCCTCGAAGCAATGTTTGACCAACAGTCAAAATCAACGATTGCCTCTCCTTTCGTTCGTATAAGACTTTCAACGCCCACTTGAGGGTCGGAAAAAGGCTGACTGCCGTAATAGAAACTTCGGCCGCGACGGACGGCTACCGACCCGAAGCGGTCGTATCAAGTTCCCGATTCCGGTCTTCTAAACAGGCCGAAGCCGACATTCAATCTCCGAAGTCGGCTGCGCACGAGTGACTATGTAGGGCAAGGGCCAGATGATCATCACCCCGAATAGATGAGCACACTTATCTTAGTCGCGAACCATTTCGCAACGCGAGGCTATCCAACCAGGTCTGAAGCACGCGCGTCGTCGCCCCGGGTTGTTCAAGCGGCGAGAGGTGTCCCGCCGCCGCAATCGATCTGAACGTCGCCGTGCCCAGGGGCAACCGCGCCGCCATTCGTATATGGGTCTGGGGTAGGCAGATGCGGTCATCCGCGCCGCAGGCAATCAGGGTGGGTACTTTGATACTCTCCAGCAGCGGCCATGCATTGGGCCGGGTCGCGAGCGCTGTCGCTTGCGCGGCAAATGCCTCCGCGCCGTGATTGAGCGCCATCGCAACGACCGTATCGCGCAACGATGCGTCCCGCGCGTGCAGCAAAGCGTCTGCGGAATGCGCAGGAGAAAAATACGCGGGCAGCA
>JANMZU010000494.1:0-2560 GCA_031383585.1 Betaproteobacteria bacterium | reverse complement strand
CTTGGCGCATGTTGGTTGCAAAATGGCTGCAGCGGAAAAGCATCATTACGGCAATGCGAAAGCCCCCACCTAGTTAAACGAGCGCTCACTGGCTTGCAAGCCTGTGGCTACATCTATGCACTAGCGCGTCGATATGAATGGCACAGAATTGATTCTCGATATATCGAATTGGGCCCGCAGCTAAAATTGAGTCAGCGGCAGTAAAACATAGTTCTGACGATTTCCGAACTCTGCTTTTCATCAATTGCACTTACCCGTATTAACACTTGCGGATCGCCATTTGACCGGCCACAAAAGCCACACATGACCGTAAAAGCCCTCCAGTGTTAGAGTTTTAATTTAAACACCAATTTTTCACAGGGCTTGTATCGTGAACACACCCAACCTAGCAACAGCAACCAGCCTCAAAAGTAAGGTGAGCAACGAAGAATGGCAATCGCGCGTAGATCTCGCAGCGTGCTATCGGCTGGTAGCGCAATACGGATGGGATGATCTCGTCTTCACCCACATTACCGCCAAAATTCCCGGCGTGGCGAATCAATTTCTCATCAACCCCTACGGCATGATGTTTGAAGAAATTACCGCCTCCAGCCTTGTGAAGATTGATCTCGGTGGCAATAAGCTGGATGCCGAGAATCCGTTTCCTGTAAATCCCGCCGGCTTCACCATTCATAGCGCCGTTCACGCCGCCCGTCACGACGCAAGATGCGTGTTACACGTACATACACCCAACGGTATTGCCGTCTCGGCGCAAAAGACCGGCGTTCTGCCGATTTCACAGCAATCAATCTTTGTATTGGCCAGCCTCGCGTATTACGATTACGAAGGCGTCGCACTCAACGAGGACGAGAAGCCGCGCCTTGTCCACGACCTCGGCGACAAGACCTTCCTTATGTTGCGAAATCACGGGCTGTTGACGGTCGCAGAGACCATCGCCGATGCCTTCCAGGCTATGTACATATTCGAAACCACATGCATGATCCAGGTCCGCGCGCTAGCAGGTGGCAGGGAGTTGATCCAGATTCCACAACCCATACTCGACGGCGCCCAGGCACAGGCAAAGGCAGTCACAAAAGGGCTGGGAGGCAATCTCGCCTGGCCAGGATTATTGCGAAAACTCGATAGAATAGATAGGAGTTTTCGCGACTGAATCTTGCCTACGGGAGACGGGATTGGAAAAGCAATACAAGACATTCCACGATTTTTACCCTTACTACCTTTCAGAGCACAGCAACGCTACTTGTCGCGTTCTGCATTTTATTGGCAGTACCCTCGTGTTGGTTTTTGTCGCTCTCGCGCTCATCACTGGAAACTCTTGGTGGTTTGTTGCGACGCCACTTGCCGGCTACGGCTTCGCCTGGGTTGGTCATTTCTTTTTTGAAAAAAACCGCCCTGCGACCTTCACTTATCCGCTCTACTCATTCGCAGGCGACTGGGTGATGTATGCCCAACTAGTGATGGGCAAGATCCCGTTCAATGCCCGTGCTTAACGGCACTCCTTCCCAACTCGGCTCGCGCCGCCGCCTTTATCTGATGCGGCATGGCAGCGTCAGCTATTTCACCGCCGACGGGAAACCGGTGCCGCCAGAAACGGTACCGTTGAACGAGCTAGGCATCGAACAAGCGCGCGCAGCGGGCAAGCTGTTTGCCGAACACGCGATACAGTTTGATCGTGTTATCACCAGTGGGCTCGCCCGCACCGAACAGACAGCGCACCATGTACTGAACATGACCGGCCAAAAGGCATCTCCACTACAACAGCCGGGCCTGCAGGAAATACGCGGTGGCCGGCTGGCCTCGATTGCCGAGAAAGACTTGCTGCATGCTTTCACGGCTGTCACCGATGGCGTCGTCAATGAAGACGCGCAATTTCTTGGTGGCGAAACGGTCGGCAACATGCTGGACCGAGTGATCCCGGAGGTCGACGCCATCCGTGCCGACAAAACCTGGGACACCTTGTTGCTGGTACTGCACGGCGGTGTCAATCGCGCCATTCTTTCTTACTTGCTGACTGGCCAACGGCGACTGCTGGGCGCCTTTGAACAGAGCCCCGCGTGCATAAATGTGCTGGACCTCGGCGAAGAAAAACTGGATGTTGTGCTTCGCATGGTCAACCTCTCACCACTAGACTGGCTGCAACCGGGAAACCGGCAAACAACGATGGAAGTGTTGTTTGAGCAATATACGAAGGCTCGTCGCAAAAACTGGGAACAAGAAAATGTCTGAGACGGGTTTTGAACATTTTTCCGGGACCATGCCGGTATCGTCGCGCCAGCAAATTCCCATCGATGCATTAACCGCATGGATGACGGCGAATGTGGAAGGATTTCAGGGTCCGCTCAGCATCGAGCAATTCAAAGGCGGACAATCCAACCCGACCTTCAAGCTCATCACGCCATCGATGACTTACGCGATGCGCTCCAAGCCCGGACCAGTCGCCAAATTGCTGCCCTCGGCACATGCGATCGAGCGCGAATTTCAAGTGATGGCGGCGTTACGCAAAGCTGACATGCCCGTTGCAAAGATGATGGCCCTCTGCGAAGACGAGTCGATCATCGGG
>JANMZU010000489.1:0-4604 GCA_031383585.1 Betaproteobacteria bacterium | reverse complement strand
GCCGGAATACAAAGGTTTTGTTGCTCAAGGGTTGTCGAGACATCCCTTCAGTTAGGATTTTTGGGGAGTCGCCAAGTGGTAAGGCACCGGATTTTGATTCCGGCATTCGTAGGTTCGATCCCTACCTCCCCAGCCAGCTAGCCGGGTCAGTTTGCGTAGTGCGTTTGCAAACTGGCCTGTTTTTGTGACGTGTGAATTGAAGATCCAGGCGCCGCGAAAGAGAAATTAGCATGGCATTCGACAACATCAGCATTTTTACCGGAAATGCGAACCCCAGGCTGGCAAAAGAAGTCGCCAAGCAGATGGGTACGCAGTTGGGTCGCGCCAAAGTTTCGAAGTTCAGCGATGGCGAGGTAATGGTCGAAATCATGGAAAACGTCCGCGGCAAGGACGTTTTTATTTTGCAGTCGACCTGCGCACCGACCAATGACAACTTGATGGAAATCATGGTGATGGCCGATGCCCTGAAGCGCTCCAGTGCAGCGCGCATCACGGCGGCGATTCCCTATTTTGGTTATGCCCGGCAGGATCGGCGGCCGCGTAGTGCGCGGGTCGCGATTTCAGCGAAGGTGGTGGCAAACATGCTCACCGGCGCAGGTGTTGACCGCGTACTGACTATGGATTTGCATGCGGATCAGATTCAAGGTTTTTTTGATATCCCGGTAGACAATATTTACGCCACGCCGATATTGCTTGGCGATGTCTGGAAGCATGACTACCCAAATTTGATCGTGGTTTCGCCGGACGTAGGCGGTGTGGTTCGGGCAAGGGCGATCGCCAAGCAGCTTGATGCTGATCTGGCGATCATCGATAAGCGTCGTCCACGCGCAAATGTATCGATGGTGATGAACATCATCGGCGACGTGGAGGGGCGCTCCTGCATGATTCTGGACGATATCGTCGATACCGCCGGGACCTTGACCGAAGCGGCAAAGGCGTTGAAGGAACACGGCGCGGCAAGGGTTGTGGCGTACTGTACCCACCCGGTATTATCGGGCCCGGCAGTTGAGCGTATTGAGAATTCGGCAATTGATGAACTGGTGGTGACGGACACGATTCCTCTCAAGCCAGAGGCAGCCGCATGCAAGAAGATTCGTCAGATTGGAACGGCGGTATTGATCGCTGAGACGATACGCAGAATTGCAGAGGACGATTCGGTCAGTTCGCTGTTCCCCGAATAGCCCAGCCGTTTTAGCCATAGAAAAGTTTTGTATCACGCCGCAGGTCGATAACCTGCACAAATGAGCCATTTGGTCGCGAATGGTTCTTAAATTGGAGTCACACATGAAAATTGCAATCAAAGCAGAAACGCGCAAAGGACAGGGCACCGGAGCGAGCCGCCGCCTGCGTCGCGCGGATAAAGTACCTGGCATCGTTTACGGCGGAGGCATTGACGCTGCTGTCATCGAACTGGACCATAACAATCTGTATCACAAGCTGAAGCTCGAAGCATTCCACGCTTCCATTCTGGACATGGAAATCGAGGGCAAGACCGAGCCGGTGTTGTTGCGCGATGTGCAAATGCACGCTTGGAAACAAATCGTTTTGCACGTTGATTTTCAGCGCGTCGCGGCTGACAAGAAGATCCACATGAAAGTGCCGCTGCACTTCATCAATGCAGATATTTCGCCGGGCGTTAAGGTTTCTAGCGGTATCGTGTCACACATCATTAATGATCTTTTGATTTCCTGCCTGCCGAAAGACCTGCCTGAATTCATCGAAGTCGATCTGAAGGATTTGGCCGCAGGGCACTCCGTACATCTGTCGAATCTGCAGATGCCCGCAGGCGTTGAGTCTGTTGCGCTGCATAAAGGTGACGACCAATCTGTTGCGACAATCGTCATTCCCCGTGCAGTAGCAGCCGAAGCGGATGCAGCAACCGTGACCGCTGCAGCTGATGTGCCAGCGGCGAACCAAAAAGCAAAAGAGGAGGAGGCTCCGAAGAAAGACGGCAAAGCAGGCGGAAAAGACAAGAAATAATCCGCTACATTGTCGCGTTGTATATTCGAATGCCCGCGATCAGCGATTGCGGGCATTTTTATTTTCTGCCGGACCCCATCTATGTCTTCCCCAATCAATACTGCCATCAAGCTGGTTGTTGGCCTCGGCAATCCCGGTCGGGAATACGAAAGAACACGCCACAACGCCGGCTTTTGGTGGCTCGATGCGCTGGCACGCGATCTGGGCGGCGCGTTCAAAAAAGAATCAGAGTTTCATGGCGAAGTAGCCAAAGGCGGCGGTATTTGGCTGCTAAAGCCAACAACGTTTATGAATCGCTCCGGGCAGGCGGTAGGTGCCCTGGCGAAGTTCTACCAGATTCAGCCAGCTGAAATCCTCGTGGCACATGATGAGATGGATCTGCCGCCTGGTGGACTGAAGATGAAGATAGGCGGTGCAGCGGGCAGCAATGGCGTCAAGGACATCGTTTCACACCTGGGCACCCGTGACTTCTGGCGCCTGCGCATCGGCATTGGCCACCCGCGTGAGTTGGCGGCCAAACTGGGCGGGGACATGACGCGCGACGAGGTGGTCGATTACGTCCTGCACCGGCCAGACAAGATTGATGAACAAGCCATCGAAGACGCAATGCAGCGGGCCAATGCAGCCTGGCCTATGATCGCGCAGGGTGATATGGAGGGCGCGATGCTGAAGCTGCATACCAAGCCTGCTAAGTTGGACAAAAACGCGACAACAATTTCCGAAAAGAAAGAACCAAAATGAAGTGTGGAATCGTAGGACTACCCAACGTTGGCAAATCAACCACGTTCAATGCGCTGACCAAAGCGGGCATCGCTGCAGAGAATTACCCATTCTGCACGATCGAGCCAAACATCGGCATCGTCGAAGTCCCCGACTTGCGATTGGCGCAGCTATCGTCACTGGTGAAGCCGCTGAAAGAAATTCCCGCCATTGTCGAATTCGTTGATATTGCTGGTTTGGTTGCGGGCGCTTCGAAAGGCGAGGGGCTGGGCAACCAGTTCCTGGCCAACATTCGCGAAACCGACGCGATCTCGCATGTTGTGCGCTGCTTTGAGGACGACAACGTGATCCACGTCGTCGGCAAAGTCGATCCGCTTTCAGATATTGCCGTCATCGATACCGAGCTGGCGCTTGCCGATATGGCCTCCGTCGAAAAAGCGCTGCACAAGGCACAAAAGAATTCTCGCGCGGGCGACAAGGATGCGATCAAGCTGGTCGCCATCCTTGAGCCGATGATGAAACAGCTGAACGAAGCAATCCCGGTGCGCAGCATGGACTTGAGCGCCGACCAGATGGCGCTCATCAAACCGCTATCGCTGATCACCGCGAAGCCGGTGCTATATGTGGCGAACGTAATCGAAGGCGGCTTTGAGAACAACCCGTTGTTGGACGCTGTAAAGGCACATGCCGCCAAAGACAATGCACCCGTCGTGGCCATCTGCGCCAAGATCGAAGCCGAAATCGCTGACCTGAGCGACGCCGACAAGAAAGAGTTTCTCGACGACATCGGCATGAAAGAGCCGGGCCTCGACCGCATGATCCGTGCAGCCTACACATTGCTGGGCCTGGAAACCTATTTCACCGCCGGTGAAAAAGAAGTCCGCGCATGGACTGTACACAAGGGCTCCACCGCCCCGCAGGCTGCCGGCGTGATCCATACCGATTTTGAAAAGGGCTTTATTCGCGCCGAAGTGATTTCGTTCGACGACTACGTGCGGCTGGGTGGAGAGGCGAAATCTAAAGAGGCCGGCAAAATGCGCTTAGAGGGCAAGGAGTACATTGTCAAAGACGGAGACGTCATGCACTTCCGCTTTAACGTCTAAAGCCCTTGACGCCCCGATCAATCAATGCAACTCTGGAGCAGCAACAAAGGGAAAATTGACAATCTATAGCACTTGCGGGCTTTTTCGGGCATTTGTTGCCTGAAAGCCGCGCCAGCGTTAGTGTTTTTAACCCGCACACTCAAACACAAAGAATACTGCATGAGCCCGGCACCAAACCCGGAAGCACAGGCCAGAAAAAACATTGACCGCTTGCTCATCGCAGCCGGCTGGCATGTGTGCGACATGCATAACGCAAACATACACGCAGCAAAGGGTGTGGCGATCCGCGAATTCCCGCTCGACGCAGGCTGTGGCTTCGCCGATTACTTGTTCTATGTAGACGGCAAAGCCGCAGGAATCATCGAAGCCAAGAAAGAAGGCACGACGCTTAGCGGCGTAGAAATCCAATCGAACAAATACGCCAAGGGCTTGCCCGCGAGCTTGCCCGCGTGGCGCCGCCCGCTGCCATTCCAGTACGAATCCACCGGCATCGAAACGCACTTCACCAACGGCCTCGATCCGTCACCACGCGCCCGCAACGTATTCGCTTTCCATCGCCCCGCTATGCTCGCTGAATGGTTGAAGGAAATCCCGACCGCCACAGCATTCTCGACCAGCGCAGAAACCGCCGCACAGGTAAGCGCCGCGCCCTCCACATTCCTTTCGCGCATGCAATCTATGCCCGCGCTCCCAGCAGCCAATCTCTGGCCCGCCCAAATCATCGCGATCAACAATCTCGAAAAATCCCTCGCCGCCAACAAGCCGCGCTCGCTCATTCAGATGGCCACCGGCAGCGGCAAG
>JANMZU010000463.1:0-5474 GCA_031383585.1 Betaproteobacteria bacterium | reverse complement strand
CCTCGGGGGATATGCGGCCCTCGGGCGTAACCGAGGCTGCCTCAGTCATCACCATCCCCGCGCCACCGACAGCGCGCGACCCCAAGTGGACCATATGCCATTCGTTGGGCATGCCATCGATGCAACTGTACTGGCACATGGGTGAGACAAAGACGCGATTTCTGAATGTGAGCTCGCGGAGGGTGAGCGGAGAAAATAGTTGAGACATGAGGGTTTCTGGTTTGTTATGGAGCGAGTGAGGATTCTAGACTGTCAAATGCGCGACAATAGGCCATCCCCACGAACAATTGTCGTGACACAAAGCATGAAATCCCTGGTAGTCCGCGCCGGCCCACGCGCCCTCAAGCACCTGCGCGAGCATGGCCTGCGGCCCAACGACATCGATGTCGTTCCCGGTGCTGCGGGCGGCCCGAAAGGGCTGGGACTGGCTCGCCTGGACGAATACCTGTTCGCTGACTGGCTGCCGTCGGGCTTTGTCGAGCGCACCAAACCAATTAAGCTGATCGGCGCATCCATCGGCGCCTGGCGCTTCGCAGCAGTCTGCCGCAGCGACACACGTGAAGCACTCGCGGCGCTAGCCAAAGCCTACAGCGAGCAAAAATATCCCAAGAAGGTCGATGCAAAATTCATTTCTACCTACGCCCGCGATCTCACCGATTCTTTGTTTGAAGGCCGCGAAGAGGAGTTACTGGCCCATCCGCATTACCAGCTAAACGTGTTGGTGGTGCGCGGCAAAGGATTACTGTCCCGCGAGGCGCGCGGCCGTACCCATGCCGGCTTCGCCATGGCGGCATTGGCAAACGCCGTTGGTAGACCGCATCTGCGACATTTTCTGGATCGGATCTGGTTCTTTGCAGATCGACCGAAAGGCACCATCAATACGCCGGAAAGCCATGCCGCCATTGGCTTTCAGGCCGATGGCGAGGCATCCTTTGATCGCTTTCACACGCACTATGTGAAGCTGACAGCAGAAAATTTCGGCGATGCCCTGATCGCCTCGGGCGCCATACCGCTGGTATTGCAGGGCGTGCCCCATATTGCCGATGCGCCGTCGGGTACTTTTTGGGATGGTGGCATCATCGACTACCACTTGCATCTGCCCTACCATCGCGCGCCCGGCCTGGCGCTGTATCCGCACTTCACCGATCGCATCATCCCCGGCTGGCTGGATAAGACGATGCCATGGCGCAAAGCGCGAGGTCCGTGGCTGGACAACCTGATCCTGTTGTCGCCGACACGCGAGTATCTGGATTCGCTGCCGCACAAAAAGCTTCCGGATCGTAACGATTTCAAACGCTTTATAGATGATTACGATGGCCGACTGCGCTACTGGCAGCAGGCGATGGACGAGAGCGGGCGGCTTCGCGATGAGTTCGCCGCGATGGTTTCCAGCGGACGAATTGCCGACGAGGTTCTGCCGTTGTAGCTGCCAGTAGCAATTACAATCCGCACGGCGGGCGGTTGATCCCGCAAACCCAGCATTCCATCGCCTGGAAGCGGATAATCCGGCTACTCGACGCTAAACTGCGCACACTTTTGCCGTACCGCTGTCAGCAACAGCTAGACACGACTGCGTGCGAATGAATCCTCAACATCTGACAAGGAAGACAAGATGAAGTTTTTTCCACAAGGCGCGTTTGCAGGCGCAATCGCCGTCGGCTTGATCAGCGGTACGGTCGGCTACTCGAACGCCGCATATTCGCAAGCGGCAAAGCAGATCCCGATGCGGGATTTTTTCAAGAACCCGCAGGAGGCCAGCCATCAGATTTCACCCGACGGCAAATACCTTTCGTGGCGCGCGCCGTTTGAGCGCCGTATGAATGTGTTCGTCAAGCCCATCGGCGGCGGCGAAGCCAAACGTGTGACCGGTGAAACGGCGCGCGATATCGGCGGCTATTTCTGGAAAGGTGACCGCATCCTGTATGTGAAGGATTTCGGCGGTGACGAGAATTTCCACGTGGTCTCGGTCAATATAAAAGGCGAGGATCTGAAGGATTTGACCGCCGGCGAGAAAGTACGCGCCGAGGTGATCGACGGCCTGATCGACGATGACCAACACGTCATCATTTCGCACAATCGTCGCGATGCCAAGGTATTCGATGTGTTCCGCATCAATGTCGTCACCGGCGAAGAAAAACTGATCGCACAAAACCCCGGCAACATCACCAGCTGGATGACTGACCATGACGGCAAGTTGCGCATCGCCGGTACCACCGACGGCACGTCCACGACGTTGCTCTACCGCGAGAAAGAAGAGGATACGTTCAAGCCCATCCTCACCACCAATTTCAAGGAGCAGGTGGCGCCAATGCTGTTCACATTCGATAACAAGAAGCTGATCGTGAATTCGAATCGTGGCCGCGACAAATCCGCCATTGTTGAGTTCGATCCGGCGACCGCCAAAGAAGGCAAGCTGATCGCTGAAAATGCTGAAGTGGATATGGGCGGTGTTTCGTACTCGCGCAAACGAAAGGTACTCACCACCGCCAATTTCACGACGTGGAAAGAGCAACGCAAGTTCCTCGACAAAGAGGCAGAGGCATTGTTCAAGACTGTGGAAGCCAAATTGCCCGGCTACGAAGTGGCGTTTACTTCGTATACCAAAGCCGAGGACAAATACATCGTCGCCTCCTATAGCGACAAGACTCGTGGCAAGCGCTACCTGTATGACACCAAGACCGCCAAGCTCGATTTCATCAGCGATATTTCACCATGGCTGCCTGAAACCGAATTGGCCGAGATGAAGCCGATCAAGTACACCACCCGTGACGGACTCACGGTGAATGGCTATCTGACGCTGCCAAAGGGCGTTGCCGCGAAAAACCTGAAAGTGGTGGTAAACCCGCACGGCGGCCCATGGGCGCGTGACCAGTGGGGCTTCAATCCGGAAGTGCAGTTCCTCGCCAATCGTGGCTATGCCGTGTTCCAGATGAACTTCCGTGGCTCGACAGGCTATGGCCGCAAATTCTGGGAAGCCTCGTTCAAACAATGGGGCAAGACCATGCAAGACGACGTTACCGACGGCGTGCAATGGCTCATCAAGGAAGGCATTGCCGACCCCAAACGCATCGCCATTTACGGCGGCAGCTACGGCGGCTACACCACGCTGGCTGGCATTACCTTTACGCCGGATTTGTATGCGGCCGCAGTCGATTATGTCGGTGTATCCAATCTATTCACCTTCATGAATACCATCCCGCCGTACTGGAAACCGTATCTGGAGATGCTCAAGGAAATGGTTGGCGACCCAATTGCCGACAAAGACCTCCTCACCTCCGCCTCGCCTGTTTTCCACGCCGACAAGATCAAGACACCGCTGTTGGTGGCTCAAGGCGCAAAAGACCCGCGCGTGAACAAGGATGAGTCAGACCAGATGGTGGCGGCGCTTAAAAAACGCGGTGTTGATGTCGAATATCTCGTGAAAGACAACGAAGGGCACGGCTTCCGCAATGAGGAGAATCGCTTTGAATTTTATGAGGCGATGGAGAAGTTCCTGGCCAAGCACATCAAAGGTTGAGGGCAGTGGTCAGTGGTGGTAAATGTGAGTTGAAATACAGCCCCGGTTTCGGCCGGGGCTTTTTTTGATGTCGAATTGTTTGGCTATGAGGCTGACGCTGAGTGACGCTGAGATGACCGCCAAAGGGCTCTCAAATCCCATGGTGACTTCACTGCAACTGCTGTCGCCTCATAACTCACAGTCCAATCGAGGCACAATCACGTGATTTACAGTTGAGCCCGGCGCAGTTCAAGAGTCTCATCTCGACGTCACCCTAGAGCAAATTTGGATCGCCGTTTCAGGCAATGACGTATTGCTGTTGGGGCAAGAGAAAACAAAGAAAATTCAGGCGGGAGAAGTTGTTCGTTTTGCTGATGGCGATATTCATGGCTTTCAAAATACAAGCACTACAGCATTCCTGTATGTCTAGGTCACCTTCCCCCAATCAATTTTTCCTACTTTTACAACGAGCAGAGCTAAGCTGGTCAAAATTATGGCTACGCAGGCACAGCTTACTTCCGTCTCTCCCGCTCCCGTTCCCGCTGCCGTAGGACGTCGGCCATCACATTGAAGGTGCGGGCCAAGCGACCAATCTCGTCCATATTGGTCACCTTAATCTGGGCGCCCGCAAAATCGCCTGCTTTCAAGGCGTTGGCGGCCTCCGTCAATCGCTCAATCGGCCGCACCAGATTGCGCGACAAAGACATGGCGAACAGGATAAATATCAGACCTACCAAAGCGACGCTGTACAACACATTCGTAAACAGGCGATTCAATGGCGCTTCGAAGTCGCTGAGCCGTTCACTGATGATCACGCTCCAATCGGTGCCGGGAACCTGCGCGTATCCTGCAATTTCCTCTGCATTGGAAATGGCCGACTGGTAACGGATATTGCCCGGGGGCCCGTCTATCAGCGCCTTTTCGACGAGCTCCGGCATATAAAGTTTCACCGGGCGGTCCTTACCATATCGTTGGTCGGCATTGATTTCGTCCATCTTGGCTTTGGGCAGCGGCCGCAAATTGCGGTACAGCCATTTCGGGTCGGGATGGTGCACCAACACGCCGTCGCCATCGATCAACAGGGGCGTCCGCCCGCCACTGTTACCGGCAGAATTGACAATGTTTGTTATCGCAATGCCTTTGATGCGCATCGAAACCAATCCCACGACCTCCCGCTTGGCGCTATAAACCGGGTGGGACAAAAACACGCCGGCCTCATTGTCAGTCGCTCCCACTGCAATACCTGACATGTGTACCCGACCGGCCATGGTTTCTTTGAAATAGTCGCGGAACTTGTAGTTTCTGCCGACCACTCGGGGAACGCTTGAAGCTAGTGCGGTGCCCTCCGTGTTGATAACCTGAATCGACCGTACGTCTGGGTTGTTCGCGATCAGCGAAAGTAGCTTCGTGGTAATGCTTGCCTTGGCGGTTTCGTTTGGCTGCTCAAGGAAATGAATGAAGTCGTCATCCGCGCCGATGTATGCAGCGAGATTGCGGCTGTCGCGAATCAGTTGCCCTACCTGGCCGGCAGTACCCGCGGCGATACTCTCAAGACTGCTCAACTGGTTGTTCGTGGTGCTGGTCAGCCCGCCCTGAAGATTGTAGTAGGCGGTAATCAACATCGGCAGCAGAGCGGCCAACACCATGGAAACCGTGATCTTACCAACCATCGGCCAGGAGCCTGGGCGCAGTGTCACCGTGCGAATCGTCTTCCAGCGGCGCGCTAGCCGTTTTTTCAGCGAGGGCTTGGCGTCGCTGAGGGACGCCGCGTCCGCATCCGGATCGAGCAGCGCTTCCTGCAGCCTTAGTGCACTGGCATGTTCTGCAAACAATGCCCGACAGAATTCCGGAATATCTGGTGCCCGCGCTTCACGCTCCATTTGCAAAGCCCAGTCTATGGCCTTCAGGAAAGGTTCACCGTAATGCTCCTTGCCGAACTCGACTGCAGCGGGTAAGGCTGTGCCGGCAGCCTTGCGCG
>JANMZU010000450.1:0-9601 GCA_031383585.1 Betaproteobacteria bacterium | reverse complement strand
AATCGGTTCGGCGACGATCTTGCCGACGCGCCAACGCGGATTGAGGCTGGCATATGGATCCTGGAAAATCATTTGAAAGCGTTTGCGCAGGTTCTGCAGCTCGGTACCATGCGCCTTGGCCATATCCACGCCGTCAAAAATGACTTCGCCGCGTGATGGCTTGTATAGCCCGCAAATCACCCTGGCCATCGTCGATTTGCCGCAGCCGGATTCGCCAACCAACGACAGGGTTTCACCGCGATTAATGGTGAAGCTGATGCCATCGACGGCTTTCAGAATCTGCTCTGGCTGGCCTTCGATCATCCGGTTCAACCATGGCTTAGAGACGTCGAATTCGCGCGCAACATCGCGCACTTCGAGCAAAATTTTGGAATTAGACATGGCTGGTCTCCTTGCTCATACCGGCAACAACCACGGTTTTTTTGTCGTGCAGCCAGCACGCCGCCTGGGTTTTCCCGGCCGGGAGCAAGCCGGGGCGCTCGCTTGTGCAACGTCCATTCGGCACATCCTTGACCCTCGTACAGCGCGGATTGAATGCACAGCCCGGCGGAATCGCCGTCAGGCGCGGCATGGCCCCATCTATCTGGGTCAGGCGCTCAACTTCGTCGCCCACACTCGGGATCGCACCCATTAGGCCGATCGTGTACGGATGCTGCGGATTGTGAATAACCTCTGAGACGGGCCCGATTTCGGCGATCCGGCCCGCATACATCACCGCCACGCGATCCGCCGTTTCGGCAATCACCCCCATGTCGTGAGTGACCAGCATGATCGAGGTGCCGTGCTCGCGGCAGAGTTTCTTCAGCAGCGTGATGATCTGCGCCTGAATCGATACGTCCAGCGCCGTGGTCGGCTCGTCAGCGATGATGAGCTTTGGCTGTGCCGCGAGGGCCAGTGAAATCACCACCCGTTGGCGCATGCCGCCCGAGAACTGGTGCGGGTAATGGTCGATGCGCTTCTCTGCAGCGGGTATGCCGGTTTCCATCAATAGCTTGATGGCTCGTTCACGCGCTTCCGCTTTGGATACATTGAGATGCGTCTCGATTGTTTCAGTGATCTGGCGGCCGACGGTGTAAAGCGGGTTCAGCGAAGTCAACGGGTCCTGGAAAATGGCGCCGATTTCGCGGCCCCGAACCTTGCGCATTTCTTCAAACGGGAGGTTATCGATGCGACGGCCATTCAACAGGATTTCACCGCTGGCGATGCGCCCTGGTGGCTCCAGCAGGCCGATGACGGCAGCACCGGTGAGCGATTTACCAGCACCCGATTCGCCCACCACGCCGAGCACTTCGCCGGGCGCGATCTCGAAGCTGATGTCGTCTACTGCAACCAGCGTGCCGCGGCGTGAGGGAAACTCGATGCGGAGATTTTTGACTTGCAATAATGGGGTTGTCATCGTGTTTCCTTCTACCGCAGCTTTGGATTGAGCGCGTCGCGCAACCAATCGCCCAGCAAGTTGATCGACAACACCAGTACTACCAACGCTATTCCGGGGAACACGGTGATCCACCATTCGCCGGAGAACAGGAAATCGTTGCCGATACGGATCAAGGTGCCGAGTGAAGGCTGCGTTGGTGGCACGCCAACGCCCAGAAATGACAGTGTGGCTTCGGTCAGGATGGCTGTACCAACGTGGAGTGTTGCCAACACCAGCACCGGGCCGGTGACATTGGGCAGCACGTGCGAAAACATGATCGCCAGCGGAGAACGGCCGATCACGCGGGCGGCTTGAACGTATTCCTTGTTGCGCTCTACCAGCGTGGAGCCCCGCACCGTGCGGGCGTACTGCACCCAGCCGGACGCTGCAATCGCGAAAATCAGCACGTAGACGGCGATCTGGTCGTGGTATTCCTTGCCCACAGCTACGCGCGCGACGCCGTCGATCAACAATGCGATAAGGATAGCTGGAAACGAGAGTTGAATGTCCGCCACGCGCATGATGAATGCATCGAGCTTGCCGCCGATATAACCGCTAATGAGGCCAAGTGTGATACCGATCACCATCGACAGCAGCACCGCGCAAATGCCCACTAGCAGCGTGATGCGTGAGCCGTGCATGATGGTCGAGAGCACGTCGCGTCCCTGATCGTCGGTGCCGAACACAAACTGCGACTTGCCGGTGGTGATCCACGCTGGCGGAGTAAACGCGTCCAGCAGATTGATCGTCTTGAGATCGAACGGGTTGTGCGGTGACAGCCACGGCGCGAATGCGGAACCGATCACGCAAATCAACGCCGTAATGGCGGCAGCGATGACGAGTGGATTATGCTTGAAACTCCACCACACATCACCATCGAAAAAACGCTTCATCGTATCTTGCATATCAATGCCCCCCGCCTGAACGTTCGGCGCGCAGGCGCGGATCAACGGCGTAATACAACATGTCGACAATCAGATTGATCAGCACAAAGATGAAGCCGATCAGGCAAAGGTACGCGGCCATCACGGGAATGTCCGCAAACTGCACGGCCTGAATGAACAGCAGACCCATTCCAGGCCACTGGAACACCGTCTCGGTGATGATGGCAAAGGCGATGATGCCACCTAGCTGCAGCCCGGCGATGGTAATGACCGGTACCAGCGTATTTTTCAGGGCGTGGCCGAAGTGGACAGCGTTGTTGGTCAGGCCGCGGGCACGCGCGAACTTGATGTAATCGGTGCGCAGCACCTCCAGCATTTCTGAACGCACCAGTCGCAGAATCAGGGTCATCTGAAACAGGCCCAGGGTAATGGAGGGAAGTATCAGCGCCTTCACGCCGCTAAGGGTCAAAAAGCCGGTGGTCCAGAAACCAAGCTTGACTGTGTCGCCGCGTCCAAACGAGGGTAGCCAGCCCAGCCAGACTGCAAAGATCAGGATCAGGAAAATACCGATCAGGAACGAAGGCAGTGAGACGCCAACTAGAGAAATCGTCAGGATCAGTTTTGAAAGCCATGAGTCTCGCTTGAGCGCTGTGTAAACGCCCATCGGGATGCCGATCAGCAACGCCAGTGAAGCCGCGATCATGGAAAGCTCTAGTGTTGCCGGTAGCCGTTCGATCAACAGTTGCGAAACCGGACGACCAAGGCGAAGCGAAATGCCAAAGTTGCCTTGCAAGGCATTGCCCACAAACTTGGCAAACTGCACATAGAACGGCTCGTCGAGCCCGAGGCTTTTGCGCACTTCGTCACGGTCGGCGGCAGTCGCTTCGGGTGGCAACATCAGCGAAACGGGATCGCCGACAAAGTTGAATAGTGAGAACGCGATAAAGCCTACCGCGATCATAACCAGGATGCTCTGCAGCAGCCTTTGGATAATAAATGCGAGCATAGTGGGGTAGCCTAGTTGATCTTGAAGCGGAAGAAATAGGCAACGTTATTCGGTGTGAATACGGCGTCGACGTTTTTGCGCATTGCCCACGGCACCAGTTGCTGATGCAACGGAATGACCGGCAATTCATTCGCGCCGATAAGTAGAGCCTCGCGGATCAGGCCGTCGCGCTTTTTCAGGTCGCCTTCAGTCCGTATTTGGGCGATCAACTGATCCATTTTTGGATTGGAATAGCGACCGTAGTTCGAGTCACCAAGACCGGAAGCTTCGCCACCATTGGTATGCAGCAGCGCCTGCAGGGTGTACAGGGAATCGAACGTTGGCGTTCCCCAGCGGAGCAGATACATGCTGGTATCAAACTTCTGAATCTTGGGGAAATAGTTGGTTTGCGGCACGATGTTTGGTGTCACACGGATACCGACCTGCGAGAGCATCGGCGGGATCGCCTGGCAGATGTCTGCGGCTGGCTGAACATTGCCGCAGTCAAGTGTGACGGAAAATCCATTCGGATAGCCTGCTTCTGCCAGCAGCGCCTTGGCTTTTTCGCGATCAAACGGCAGGCGGCTGTCAGCGTCCTTGCTGTATCCACGCACGTCCGAGGTCACCATGGTGCCGATTGGAACGGAGAGATTGCGCATTACTTTTTCACGGATGGCGTTGATATCGATGGCATACGATACCGCCTGGCGCACGCGCACGTCCTTGAACGGGTTTTTACCCTTTACGTCACTATA
Source organism: Betaproteobacteria bacterium (assembly GCA_031383585.1). GTDB lineage: Bacteria > Pseudomonadota > Gammaproteobacteria > Burkholderiales > Usitatibacteraceae > UKL13-2. The sequence goes on along the minus strand of JANMZU010000450.1, from coordinate 5,560 downwards.
AAGCAGCTCGCTGCGCGACTGGTCAAAAGCCAGGTATTGAACGCTGGCTTCGCGACCTTCTACGACCTTGACGTTGGCGTTTTCCTTAAGCCGCGCGATGTCTTGTGGCGGCGGGTCCAGCACAAAGTCGACTTCACCGGATAACAATGCCGCTGCCCGTGTCGCATTGGACTTCACCGGCAACAGATCGACCTGCGTAAGGTTGCCTTTCTCAGGGCTGTTTTTATTCCACCAGTCAGCATAAGCGACCAGGACCGTCTTGATATCAGGCTGGCGCAGCGTTACTTTGAACGGACCGGTACCGTTGGTGTTGCGTGAAGCGAAGGTGTCTTCGCGGTCCTTATAGTTTTGCGGCGATTCGGTCTTGTTCTTGACCGCCCATTCTTTCGACATGACCCGGAAATTGAACAAGTGATTGAGCAAAACCGGATTCGGCTCTTTCATGATCAAATCGACTGTCAGGCTGTCAACTTTCTTTGCGCTCGCCACACCTTGAACCGCCGACTTCAGTTGCGACAGCGGATTAAGGGCGCGCTCCACCGAGAACACTACGTCATCGGCCGTAAACGCTTCACCACCGTGAAATTTTACATTCGGGCGCAGCTTGAATCGCCAGGTTTTTGAATCGGGTTGGGTCCACGAAACCGCCAGCGCCGGCACAAGTTTGAAATTCTTGTCGCGCATAACCAGGCTTTCATAGACTTGCGAAAGCACACGATTGGTCGGCACGAGATTGGCGGAGTGCGGGTCGAGCGTTTGTGGATCGTCCTGGCTGGCGTAGCGCAACGTCTTTGCTTCAGCGGTTGCGACAAGCAGCATGCACGCAGCGACGCCAAGTGAAAATGAGAACGACAGCGACAGCAGGGAAACTGGTTTGATTCGGTTCATGGGGCCCACCGGTTGTTCGATTAATCCCGCCTGGCAACTCTTGGTAGCAAGTGGGCCAGTTCATCAAATTGTTCGGGTAGGTAACGCCCGGACAAAAAAATTGCCCATCGAGTCGCCTGGATGGGCAGCGCCGAATTATATCTTTTTTACCGTTTCATGACATCGGGCAGGAGGGGTTACGGCTCGGAAAGCGCTGCTAGAACGATTTGTCGGCGGGCTGAACACAATTTCTGGCGTGGCTTCTAGGAGGAGGTCTCGTGGAAAGCCTCTCCAAATGGCGTTCTGTGACAGTTTATCGGGCGCTGCGCGCTAGGCTCAACCTTAAGCATCTGCACGTCGTTCGCGGGAATGGTGCCGAAAGCATAAGTTGCCGTCTGTAAATTGATCAGCTGAGCTTTCAATTGATCCGCATTCGCGCATATATTTTCATTCGGGCTGCGGTTACATCGCTTATCTGCGGAATAATTCGTTCACCATGAACAAACTTCAGCCCGGAAAACTACTGTTATCTAAATGGACGGCCATAGCTCCCGTCGCCCGACAAAAGCACTTTCTGGTTTGCGAGGTGATCCATCCCGAGACACTCGGGGTCCAGATCGAGTGGGTGGAGATCGAGGCGGTTTACTCCAACACCCGGCAACGCATCAATTGGAAAGAACTGCGCGACGAAACACGCTGGCGGCAGGGATGGGTCTGACCATGAACTCGTTTCCCCCGGAGTTCCGCGCGCTGGTGATCGGCGCGTCCGGCGCGATCGGCGCGGCATTCGTCCGAGTATTGAGCGCCAATGTGCGATGCGCGAGTGCCGAAGCGTTGCATCGGCATTCGCAGCCATGTATCGATTTTGCAGAGGAGGGCAGTATTGCCGAGGCAGCGGCGGCGCTTGCAGGAAAGGCGCCCTTTCACTTGATCATCAATGCAGCCGGCGTACTTCATTCGCCGCACTTCATGCCGGAAAAGAAACTCGGCGACCTGAATTATGCGCAGATGCTTGAGACTTTTCAGGTCAATGCGTTTGGTCCGGCGATGGTGATCCGGCATTTCGCAAAACTGCTCGATGCCGAGCGCGGCGTCATGGCGGTTGTGTCCGCCAAAGTGGGTAGCATCGAGGACAATCGCCTGGGTGGCTGGTACAGTTACCGCGCCTCCAAAGCAGCATTGAATATGTTGCTCAAGACTGCGGCAATCGAAGTAAAGCGCACCAACCCAAACGCGCTACTGGTAGCCTTGCATCCAGGTACCGTAAATTCGCCATTATCCCAGCCGTTTCGTGGCGCCCAGATTGGACGTTCCGCTGACGATGCGGCGAAGAACATGCTGGCCGTGATTGATGGCTTGACTGCAGCTGAAACGGGGCGCTTCTACGCTTACAACGGTGAGGAGCTCCCGTGGTAATGCGTGATCCGAGCGCGGTTACCCCCGCCGAACATGGCGCCTGGAGAGGGTCGAGCGGCAATTAGAACGACTGGGGTAAGTCGCGGACAAACTCTGACACCACATGCGCTGACTCGATTGAACACTAGCATTGGCGCGCTTTTTCAGCAATAAATGCCTGACAAAGCGCGCCAATCCTCATTCTACGATTCACAATCTTGGATTGCGCAAGCTTACCGTGGCAATGAGCTTTCCACATTGACGGCGAGGCCTGTGTGCCTAAGGGCCACGTTAGAAAATCTGCTTAGTGATCACCTTGGAACCCGCGACACCATTGATAGTGAAGCTCATCGTGCCGTTGCTGGCATCGGTGAATGACAGCGTCATGTTTCCAACTTGTTGTACGTTCAGCGCCGGACTGCCCCATACCTCAGTAGGTATGCGACCGCCGTTTACCTGTAAAAGCTGTCCAGTACAGCCGTTGCCGACGACAGGGCAATTGGTGACGACGTACCAGATCGGCTTTCGGTTCGCGTCGTAGGTGTACAGCGCAACAAAGATGATACCGAACTGCTGGGTGAGGGAGACGCCCCAGCCGGACTCAGAATCGGCCGGTGCGGCCCAATACAGCGACGTGTAGTCAACCGCTGGCGGGGTTGCTCCAGTTGCGAATACTTGACGCGTGATGTTTTTCACGCCCGCAATGCCATTGAGTGTGTAAGTGAAAGTGCCATTGTTGGCATCGCCGAATGCAAATGTTCCGCGCCCTACTGGCAATACACTGAGCGTTGGCTTATTCCACGGTACCGTCACCGGCACACCGCCTGATACCGAGAACATATCGCCACTACAACTCGTACCAACCACCGGGCAATTGGTGATCACATACCAGACGGGTGCGCCAGAAGAGTCGTAGGTGTACCAAGCCATAAACAGGATGGAACCACGCTGCGTCAGGCTCATTCCCCAGCCGGACTCGGAGTTTGCCGGGGCATTCCACCAGAGGCCTGTGTACGGGTTCGTGGTCGGCGTGCCTATTGCAGATACGGCATTGGCCGCCTTTTGTGCATCCAGAATCCCATATCCGAAAACGTAGTTCTGCACTGGTGGATTCAACGGGTTGGCTGCGGAAAATTGTGCAAGGTTTGCCGTGAACTGATTCGTCTGGACGTTGGCAAACAACAATTCGCGGACCTGCTCTGGCGTTAACCTCGGATTAGCTTGCAGCAACAAGGCGATAGCACCCGCAACGTGAGGCGCGGACATACTCGTTCCACCATCTCCGGTGTGAACCCCGTCGGCTTCAAGGTTGCTCGGTGTTGGCGACGGTGAGATATCAACTGAGAGCGAGGACTGGATGGTTGCGCCAGGCGCCGCAATCTCCGGTTTCATTACCGGTGGGCACTTTGCCAGATTGCTACAGTTACGTCGCGGCCCCCGGCTCGAAAAGCTGGAAATATTTCCCGGCATACCTGTTGTACCCTGGAAAGGGCCATTGGAAGCATTCCAGGCAAAGTTGGAGTCCAGCGCGCCCACGGCGATGACGCGCGTGGCGCTCGCGGTACCGACCAATATCTCGGTCGTGACGGCGGACGTATTGGTCGTGAACACAAAACTACCTCCTGCCTCGGCGCAAATCATACTGAATGGTCCTGGCCCGCCAGCAACCACGGTGCCGATCAAGTTAATTTTCCAATCGCCCGCCCTGAGTACGCCTGCGTTTTGCTCGAAATCAATTACCACTTGCCGGTCGTCGTTGTTGGCCTGTGTCAGGGTAGACGAAACGATGATTCTGCCGCAGGGCGTGTTCAAGGTCGCCGTGGGATCGCCGGGATTGACGACGACGGTCGCGGTGCAGTCTGGTCCCTCAACGGAAATGCCATACGCGTTGGTGCCCGGGTACCACATTTCCACCGTGCCAGATGTTCTTCCAGCGGGTATGTTCATGCCAATAGAAACAGTTTGGCCTTGAGCGATGGTGCCAAACGCACGAATCTTGTCGTTTGCTTCATTACCGGCCGACGCAGTCAGCACTACGCCGGCGGCGCCGGCATTCGATAGCCCCTGTTCAAACAGCGATGTACCATCGCGAGCGCCGTAATATGACCCGATACTCATGTTGATGGACAGCGGCTTGTTGGCTTGGGTCGCCTTGGCCTTCATCCATGCAATGGCGTCGAGCACTCGGTTGGTAACCCCATCACCCTCGCCGCCAGCCGAAAGAATATCAGCCTCTGGGGCCATCCCAACGAACCGGTACGCAGCTTGACCATTACCGGTCGCCTGCCCATTGCCTGCTGCAATGCCGGCTACATGAGTCCCGTGCCCGCCACTCGAAGGCTGAGTGCAGGCACTGGCGTTTCCATTTATCGCGCTATTGATCATTGCGGCGGTACACTCGCCGCCATAGCTAAACCCGGCGGGCGGGGACCCGGATGCACCGGTCGCGCGCTGATCGAAGAGCGCCAGCAAGCGCGTTGTGCCATCCGCATTGCGAAAATCGCGATGGCGAAAATCTATGCCATCGTCGATGATGCCGACGATGACACCCTTCCCTGTTAGGCCGCCGGTGTAATTGGGGGCCACGCCAGTCCGAAGCGTATTGGCCTTGGTGGAAGGCACACTGATATTGAGCCGCCGCGGCATTTTTCGCGGGGCTTCGACATGCAGAATTTCATCAAGCGCGATCATCGCTTCAAGTTTTGCAGGTTCCAAAGAGATCGTCGCGATGTCGCCCAGTACCGAGCCGACATCGGCGCCAAGCCCTCGCAATTTCGACAAGCCACCACCACGAAAGCGCACCAACAGTTCCAGTTTCGGCGTGCCACGCACTGCCAAGGATTGACCATCGACCGGAGCGCTCTTGCTTTTTTGATCGATGAGCGACTTTATTGCCGCGTCAAACTTGACTGGGTTCGCAAACACAGGTGCCAACGCGCCAAATGCGAGCGTGGCGCCGATAGTCGCCACGATTCGAAAACGTCGAAACATTACGCAGTTACTCTTTTTCATGCTGCTCCCCTTAATTATCTGCGAACTCAAAAGATCAGTTTCGTGGCAGTGCCTAAGGCGTGTTTATAGTGGTAGATCACGGTTATTTCCAGGCGATGGCTCAATCCGTCTTTAACAGTTCTGATAGGCAAAGCTGTTGTCATTGCACCGCAAGCGACGCTGCCGCCTTTCTGCTTTCAAGTCCAGCGCACTGCGTGAATCAGTCGATGCGAAATCTGAAAAAATAAGGAATGTTATTCGGCGGAAATATCGCCGTGACGTTCTTGCGCATTGCCCACGGGATGAT
>JANMZU010000329.1:0-4797 GCA_031383585.1 Betaproteobacteria bacterium | reverse complement strand
GGGTCGCGTCAATCCTGACGAATTCATCATCATTGCCGAGGAAACCGGATTGATCATGCCCATCGGCGAATGGGTCATCGAAGCTGCATGCGAACAAATGGCGGCATGGCGGCAAATCGATGGTGAACGATTTGCCGAGCTTGCTGTGTCGATAAATCTCTCGGCTGTACAACTGCGCAGCAGCGGACTTTACTCGGCACTCACATCGAGTATGCAGCGGCACGCTATTCCGCCCGGAAAGCTGGAACTTGAGATTACCGAGACGTCGCTAATGGAGGGCGTCGAAATCAATTTGCAGAAATTGCAGGATATCCGCGCGCTGGGCATCGGGCTGGCAATCGATGACTTCGGCACCGGCTATTCAAGCCTCAGCTACCTGAGCCGCTTCCCGATCAGCAAACTCAAAATAGACCGGTCATTCGTCCACGAAATACTGGCCGATCCCAACAATCTTGCCATCACCCGATTGATCATCAGCCTTGGCCATACGCTGGGACTCAAGGTCATCGCGGAGGGCGTCGAAACCGAAGCTCAGGCTTCGCTGTTGCGCAGTGCCGGATGCGATCAATTTCAGGGCTTCATGTATGCGGCGCCAATGTCTGTGGCAGACTTGTCTACCTGGAAATCAGTTCCAAAGCCGACCGACTTTAGTCGATTGTCAGCTGCGGCTGCCGTCGCTGAGGTTGGCTAGTCGCATCCGATATCTGACCGCCATTTGATTCACCTAGCCGCGCCGCTACTACCCTGCCACCCGGGGGAGCCAGATCGCCATTTGGCGCGGCTTGCCGACCAAAAGTGGCCCTTAGAGCCCGCCAATTGGCGTTCTGCAACATTCCTGGCATGGTCGCCACTGTCGCGTGATCTTTTTCCAGCGCGCGCTCAAAGTAACGTTAAACTGCGGCGACCAAACATGACCGTACCTGCCGATAACTTCCCATCCCACCTCGCGCACGCCGCGCTTAACGCCGCGAGAGTCGGCGCGTTCATTGTCGACCACGCAGGAGACATCCGCTCGTGCAATGAGGCGCTTCTGTCAATGACGGGTTACACGCCAGGCGCGCTGATCGGTAAGCCTGAATCAACTTTGATCGGTCACGACGGGAAGCTGGCTTATGGCGGCAGCGAGCCGGTACTAAACACGCTGTCCGGCGAAAAAATGCGCGTGCTGGTCGCCACGGAGGCCGCGGCCATCGATGGTGAGCCGGTAAGAATCGTTACCGTTCGCGACGTTACCATTCGGCGGCAGGTGGAAGAGTCGCTGCGTGATCTGGGTCAACGCATGCGCCTGATGATCGAATCCGCGCGCGATGCCATTATCACCATCGACGTCAGCAGCCATATCGTCGACTGGAACTCGGCAGCGACCGAAATGTTCGGCTGGTCGCGCGATGAAGCCATCGGCAGTGAGCTCACGGAATTGATCGTGCCGACACAGCACCGAGCCTCTCATCACAATGGGCTCAAGCGGTTTCTTGCGCATGGCGTACACGGTATTTTGAATACGAGCATCGAGACCACGGCACTGACACGTGACGGCGGCGAATTTGACATCGAACTCTCCGTGTGGCCGGTGAAATCAGGTAATGAATACACGTTTACGTCGTTTATCCGCAATATTACAGATCGCAAGGCCGCACAGCGGGCCATGGCCCTGTCGGAAACACGTTACCGTGCGCTGGTGGAGAACGCCAACGATGGCATCATCGTCACGCAGGATGGCTACATCCGCTTTGCTAATCCACGTGCTTATGAATTGACCGGGCGCGATGCCGAGACGGTCCGCTTGACACCGTTCATTGAAATGATTCACCCCGATGATCGAGCCAGGGTCTACAGCAACTACCTGCGGCGCATGCATGGTGAGGACGTGGAGAATTTCTATACGTTTCGCGTGCTCAATGCGACCGGCGAATTGCTCTGGCTGCAGATTAGCTCGGTGGCAATCGACTGGGAAGGGCGGGTGGCGACGCTGAATTTTCTGGCCGATGTCACCGAACAAATTGAACTCAAGGAGCGGCTTACCCAATCGCTGGCGCAACGCGATGCGATCCTCGAAACTTCTGCGGCGGGCATCATGTTCATTCAGCAGGGGCAACTGCGCTGGGTAAATCCTGCGCTCGAGCAGACCATGCTCGGCCACGCCAAAGGTGCATTGATCGGTAAACCCGGGGAAGTGCTTTTTGCCAGTCACGCCGAATGGCGGCGGTTTGTTGACGACGCAGTGGGCGTACTGAAAAAGCAGCGCGTATTCGATATTGAGCGGCAGCTGAAGCGCGCAGACGGCGAACTGCGCTGGTTTCAGATCACCGGGCGCCCGCTGGACGTGGAAGACCTCCCGGCAGGCACTATCTGGAACGTCATCGATATCGCAGACCGTCGGCTGGCAGAAGAAGAAATTCGCCGTGCTCTGCAACGCGAGCGCGAGCTGTCTGATATGAAGACGCGCTTTGTCTCGATGGCCTCGCATGAATTCCGCACGCCGCTCGCCGTGATTCTGTCGTCGGTTGAACTGCTTGAGGACTATGGCGAACGCATGCCCGAAAGCGAACGGCGTGACCTGTTAGCCCTGATCAAGAGTTCGTCAGTACGGCTCACTAAGATACAAGAGCAGGTGCTGCTGATTGGCCGCGCCGACTCAGACAAACTGGAATTCCGGCCCGAACCGCTCAGCGTTGCTCAATTCTGTGCCGATGTCGTGCGAGAAATGCAGCCCGACGCCGCCATGCGGTCGATCAAAACGGAGGTATCTGCGGATATAGGCGAAAGGCGACTCGACGCCAAGCTGATGAGCCACATCCTAACCAATTTGCTGTCAAATGCGATCAATTACGGCGCAGCCAATGGATTTGTTTCGCTCTCGGTGGTGCCAAGCCCGGATGGCATTGCTTTCACCATCACCGATCAGGGGGTCGGTATCAGCGAGGCAGATGTGCCGCATCTATTCGAGACTTTCTACCGAGGCAAAAATGCGTCGCCGATTGCCGGTACCGGTCTGGGCCTCGCCATTGTCCGGCAATGCGTCGATCAGCATGGCGGCCGCATCGAGGTTGACAGTCGTCTCGGTCTTGGTACAAGTGTCACCGTCACTATTCCCACTTTGCTAATCTAAAAACCGACATGACGCCGCGAATACTGATCGTAGATGACGACGCCAATCTGCTGAAGCTGCTGGCGATGCGCCTCGACAAAGAGGGCTATCTGGTGACTGAAGCTAGCAGTGCCGAACAAGCGATACCGCTGATCGAAGCGGTGCGCCCGTCGATGGTCATCACCGATATGCAAATGACCGGAATGGACGGTATGGCACTGTTTGAGTTAGTCAGCCGACGCTATCCGAGTATGCCCGTCATCATGCTCACCGCGCACGGTAGCATTCCCGCCGCCGTGGAAGCCACCAAGCGCGGCATGTTCGGCTATCTGTCCAAACCATTTGAAGCGCGTACGTTGATGGCCGAAGTTGAGAAGGCACTGGCCAACGCTCTGCCAATGTCGCCGGCGGCAAGTGACGGCATCGTTACGCGATCGCCACAAATGCAACAGGTGCTCGCCGATGCGCAGCGAATCGCCCGCAATGACGCGGCGGCGCTCATCCTTGGCGAGAGCGGCACCGGTAAGGAATTGCTGGCGCGCTGTATTCATCAATCCAGCACCCGTGCGGGGGGACCGTTCGTTGCGCTCAACTGCGGCGCGATACCGGAGAATCTGCTGGAGTCGGAGTTATTTGGGCACAGCAAAGGTGCCTTTACCGGCGCCATGCGCGACTATAAGGGCCTCATTCAGCAGGCCGACGGCGGCACCCTGTTCCTGGACGAGATCGGCGACATGCCGTTGAGCCTGCAGGTCAAGCTACTGCGAGTTTTGCAGGAAAAATCATTTCGAACAGTGGGTGGGTCACAGGAATTAAAGGTTGACGTGCGCGTCGTGTCGGCGACGCACCGAGATCTGGAGCTGGCGATCAAGGATGGACAATTTCGCGAGGACCTGTTTTACCGCATCAACGTGGTCGAATTGCGATTGCCGCCGCTACGCGAAAGGCGCGAGGACATTCCGCTGCTGGTGGCGCATTTTCTGAAACAGATGGGGCCGCGCTACGGCCACCAGGGCAGCACACTGTCGCCAAACGCGCTGCGACTGCTTGCGCAGCAACCGTGGCCGGGCAATGTCAGGCAATTGCAGAACGTGATTGAGAAGTGTCTCGCACTCGGCAGCGATGCGGCGATACCCGATGTGTTGATTGAGCGCGCGGTGAAAGCGGCGGCGGAAGAGACAATATCGTTCGATGACGCAAGGCGCAATTTTGAACGCGACTATCTGATAAATCTGCTGAAAGTCACGCGCGGAAATGTGTCGGACGCGGCCAAGCTGGCCAAGCGAAATCGCAGCGATTTTTACACACTGCTGAACCGCCACGAAATCGATGCGCAGACATTCAAGGATGTTTGAAGTTATTCGCGCGTCCAAACGCCCGAACGCCTTAGCAAAACTCGACTGGTAGTACCGCGTTGCGCCCCGTGTTGGCATTCGCCGACAGTTTTTCTGCTTTTTAATCAATGTCTAACGGTAGGTCCTCTTTAAGGTGTTGGAAATCGCCAACACCCGGCCGCCGTGCGCGCCCTGCGAATTCGTCTCAAGATATTGATTAATAAAGATTATTTAATCTGGCACGATTGCTGCTGATGTGTGCGAGTCAGTAATTACGCCGAAAACACCAAATGTTCGACTCCCAATATTCAATCGACTCCAGTGAAGCCTACCGCGATCTTTTTCGTCTATTGCAGGGCAAATTGGCAAAGCCTG
>JANMZU010000288.1:0-1688 GCA_031383585.1 Betaproteobacteria bacterium | reverse complement strand
TGCTGATGGGCTCTGTCGCGATGCGTGTTATCGCTACTTCGCCCGTTCCGGTGCTCAGCGTCAAATAGCGCTTTAAGCTGTTGATGGCCGCATTTTGCGGCAACGAAAGTATTCGCAAAATTGTACTTTTGTTTGATACTGATCAAACTCCCCAATCCGCTGAACGCTATGCTTGAGACATCTTCCACCACGAAGGAGTCATCATGTTCAAGCATATTCTGGTTCCCACCGACGGCAGCAAACTATCGTTGAAAGCACTTGATCTGGCTGCGGGGTTAGCCAATAGCAGCGGGGCAAAGGTTTCTGTGCTGTACGTCGCGCCCACGTTCCCTACCATGATTGGTGGTGACGGCAACATGGTCACGCCGATGTCGGTGAAAGAGTGGGATGTTTCCATCGCTAAAACGACCGCGCGTGTTCGCGACGTGATTGAAAAGCGGGCAAAGGCGAAGTCCGTTGCCGTGCAATTCCTGAGTGCAGCGAACGATCAGCCGCACGTCGCGATTATCGGCGTGGCAAAGCGAAAAAAGTGCGATCTGATCGTGATGGCCTCGCATGGCCGCAGGGGGTTATCCGCACTGCTGCTCGGCAGCGAGACTACCAAGGTACTCACGCATTGCAAGGTGCCAGTGCTGGTTTGTCGCTAGCGGTCAATTCACGTGGTGCGCGTAAACCTGTTTCAGGCCTTCGATGTCAATGATACGGACGAATTTCTGTTCGACTTCGATAAGTCCATCGTTGTGAAATTTTGAGAAGGCGCGGCTGACGGTTTCCAGCTTGAGGCCAAGGTAACTGCCCAATTCTTCACGTGTCATGCGCAAGTGGAATTCGAGTGGCGAATAGCCGCGCGCGTTCAGGCGCTGGGAAATATTGAGTAGGAAGGCGGCAATCCGTTCTTCGGCGCGCATCACGCCGAGCAGCATCATGACGCCGGACTCGCGAACAATTTCGCGGCTCATCATCTTGTGAAAATGACGCTGCAGACCGCTGACTTCGCGCGCCAGTTCTTCCAGCCGCGCATAGGGAATGCTACAAACCTCACTGTCTTCGAGCGCGATGGCATCGCAATTATGGATGCCCTGCCCGATGCCATCCATGCCGAGGATTTCGCCACCCATTGAAAATCCCGTCACCTGGTCACGGCCATCTTCATAGGTCACCCGCGATTTAAAAAAGCCGCTGCGCACTGCGTAGATCGCATCGAAAACCTCGCCGGCACGGTAAAGCGCCTCACCGCGTTTGACTTTGCGACGAACGTTGACGAGATTATCGAGCTGGTCGAGTTCTTCGTTAGATAGGCCAGCGGGCAGGCAGATTTCGCGCAGGTTGCAATTGGCACACGCGGCCTTCAGTTCAGCCAGCACCAGATGCGTGCTCTGTTGTCGCGCCAGTTCGCCTCGGGACATGAAATTACCTGCTTTCTTCAGTTTTGGCCAAGTGCAGGGTTGCCTTTGATCCACATCAAAACACATATTTGCCAGCCGGTCACTATTGCGGCATGGAACTTAATCAATCTAGCTCTGCACCAGTACAGATAGACGCCACGCTGATACGCAAATACGACAAACCGGGACCGCGCTATACCTCGTATCCAACAGCGGACCGCTTTATCGAAGCCTACAGCATGGATACTCACCAGACCACCTTGCGTCAGCGCAATGTCGCGTGGGGCCCGGCGGCGAATACGC
>JANMZU010000256.1:0-2838 GCA_031383585.1 Betaproteobacteria bacterium | reverse complement strand
GCAAAGCAGTTGACCGACGCTCAACGCCTGCGGCAGATACTCAACCGCGCGTTCGCCAAATTCATGCTCCCAACCACTGATCCACCGACACCTTTGACCGCTTGATCAAGGCAAAAATCACGCGTAACTGCTTTTTCTAGGTTTATCGAGCCACGCGTTTATTTTCACGAAACGCACCCACGTGCGTCTGCAATTTGAGACGCAGCGACTATGCGAGCAGTCTAGCAATACGCCTGAAGCCTGACGCTTTGGGATGCAATTCATCCATCCAGCCATCGTCCGCCACCGTGCCCGCGGTGCGAACGAACGTGGTGTTAATGCATTTGTCTGCGAGGTTCTGTTGCCATGCCCCGAAGGTATCGATCAGTGTTGCGACCACTTCGCGGCGAAAGCCGCCGCGCTTGAGCGAGCCGGGCTGTGGCACTTTGCGCGCATCCATTGGCACCCTCAGCCATTGCCCGCCACCCAGGACATGCCTGCCATCAGGTATGGCATAGTCGTAGTTGTGCAAGCGCACCATTGCGTTGGGGGCGATGGCGTTTACCTGGCGAACCAGAATTTCGATGTCGCCGAAAATCTGCGCGAATAGCGCGTGCATGGCGAACGTCTCATAGCAATCCGCTGGCATCGCAGACGCCGCGCAGTCTGCGTTCAGGATATTGGCAAAATCATCGAAGCCCGCGAAGTCGTTGCCGCCTGCACTGATGAAGACGTGGGTCAGTGTGCCTTTGTAATCGGCAAGCGCGGTTTGAAACATGCTGAAAAATCGCTGGCTTGGATCGACCAGATCAGACGCCTCCAAGCCGCTATCGCCAATGAGCAGGATGTCTTCGTTCATGAATCGGTTCTGCAATTGCGAAGTGAGATTGGCCAGTGGGTGCCAGAACCAGGAGTCACCAATACAAATGACAGTGGCGGGCCGGTTGGCCGCGTACAGCTCCAGTGGCGTGTTGTAGATTGGCATTGGCTTACCCGCGACCGACGTTGAAGTGACGCAGAGAATCGGCAATCGCGGCGACCACGGCGCGTGCCAGCTTCACGCCCGGCCCATCACGATTGACCGAAAGCTATTCATCGGGAACAGCGGACCGGGGTCGGTTTTGCGGCCAGGGCTGACATCCTCGTGGCCGAGTACATCCGCAATCTGATAGGTGGATTTCAGCAACGAGGCGACTTTGATCGCGGTCTTGATCTGCACTTCGCTGTATTCATGCCAGCCGGCTTGCGTGGATTCGTCTTTATGAACCGCAATAGAGACCTCGCTGTCGTGCAGCACATGATTGGACCAATCGGCCCATTTCCCGTCTGGACGATTGCGCAACTTGCCCGCGTTTACCAGTTCGATGCCGATGGCGTACTGATTCATCCCTTTCAGGTTGCCCCACGCACTGTCGCCAGCGTGCCAAGCCCTCCTGTTGAACGCCACCAACTGCACAACGCGGCCATCACGGCCAATGACGATATGCGATGAAGCCTGCGCTGCGGGGTTCATGAACCAGCTTACCGCCCCGTCCAGTGTGGTGCCGGCCGTGTAATGCAACAAAAGATAGATGGGCGTGAAAGAATCAGACTGGTTGGGCGTTTTCTGAACCGAGACGTTTTCACCGGCCTCGCCGACCAGTTTGTTGCTTCGAATTTTCATGCCTCGGCCTTATGCAAACGTGTCGCGGCGAGTGTCGCGACATTCGTCGTATCAGATTACGTGCCGTGCATAGGCAATTCAAGCGACTGATGCATTTCCTACCCGTGCAGGTAGGGTATTTGACTTGCGCCGGAATTCAATTGGCAACAAACAATGCTGCCGTCCAAGGCAATATCTTTTTGGCTCTTTGCTAGTTGCCGATTGCCAACTTCAACTGTTCCAACGCCGCCGGATCTTCCATCGTCGTCAAATCACCCGTGTCGCGGCCTTCGCAAAGCGCTTGAATGGCACGGCGAAGCAACTTGCCGGACCGTGTCTTGGGCAACAACGTCACGAAATACACACGCGCCGGCCGGCCGATGGCGCCCAGCGCCTTATCGACGGTCGCCATTACCTCTTTCTCGTGGGCCGCTGCTAGTTCTGGCGTTGCGGTGCGGCTTACATCCTTGACGACCGCGAATGCGACCGGCACCTGGCCTTTCAACTGATCGGCCACACCAATTACCGCAACCTCGGCGATATTGGGATGCATCTGCACCGCCTCTTCAATTTCTCGCGTGCCCAGGCGATGCCCCGCCACATTGATCACGTCATCAGTGCGACCCATAATGAAGTAATAGCCATCGGCATCGCAGGTTGCCCAGTCGAAAGTGGTGTAGACCTGTTCGTCCCTGAACGTCTTGAAATAGGTCTTCTCGAAGCGGGCGTCATCGCCCCAGATGGTACTCATGCAGCCAGGCGGAAGCGGCGGGACTATGCATAGCACGCCCTTTTCGTCCGGCCCAACCTGCTTGCCGGTTTCCTCGTGTTTGAGCTTCAGCTTGTAGCCGTAGGAAGCGAAGCTTGGCGAGCCCAGCTTTCGCGGCGTCTCCTCAATGCCGGGCTCTGCCGAGAGAATGGGCCAGCCGGTCTCTGTTTGCCAGTAGTTGTCGATCACCTTCACGCCCAGACCTTTTTCGATCCAGTCCGATGTCGGCTGATCCAGCGGCTCACCGGCGAGGAACAAATAGCGCAGGGACGAAACATCATACTTCGTCAAATACGCCGGGTCCTGTTTTTTCAATACGCGTATCGCGGTTGGTGAGGAGAACATGACCGAGACCTTGTAAGTCTCGACGATATTCCACCACACCCCCGCGTCGGGGCGAATCGGCAAGCCTTCGTACATGATGGTGGCCATACCCGCGATCAGCGGC
>JANMZU010000223.1:0-3081 GCA_031383585.1 Betaproteobacteria bacterium | reverse complement strand
GCAGCAAAGAAGCCAGCAGCCAAAAAACCGGCCGCTAAAAAGGTAGTCGCCAAGGCGAAGGCTGCTCCTAAAGCTGCACCAAAGAAGAAAGCTGTAGCCAAAAAGAAGCCAGCCAAGAAGAAGGCTGCTCCCAAGGCCGCTCCAAAAGCTGCACCAAAAAAGAAGGCTGCTGCGAAGCCGATGGCTGTAAAGCCGGCACCAATGGTCACCCCAGTGATCACGCCACTCATCAAACCGATGGGCTGAGGATAACTCGCGAAGCAATCGTTGGATTCCGATCCGCGCGGTGGAGGCATTCGCTTCAATCCGCCGGGTCGGATTATTCAGGTGAAGAGATTGATCATGCTTTCCAAGCGTTCAAGTTCCCGTCCACGTGGTTTGTGCAAGCCGCGTCGCGACCGCCCGACTAAATAAGTAACTTGCTTACCTAAGCGGTCGCGGTTCGCCAGTTTCGCGACACAAGTGTCGCCGAGTGTCCAGGTCAGTTTGGCCTGCCCCCGCGCAGTTGCGCGATGATCGAAATTACCCCTGCCGCCGTCAGCGCGTACAGAATTGGTATCAGGATGATCAAGTCCATTCGTAAGGTACCGCCACTATTGCTTTTTGCGAGGATAGCGCTGACCTGTAACTCGTATAGATTGAAGATAAGCCAAAGCAGCCCCGCCAGCACTGCTGCTTCTCGAAAAAAATTGCGTTGAAAAAGCGCTGCTTTGCGCCAGGACAGAAGTGCTTGCAGTCCGATCATCGCGGCGCCCACCGCAAATCCTGCAAGCGAATAGATTGCAAGCAGTTTGGCAGGCCCAAAGAAAACCCAATTAATGAAATCCACTTTTACCCCTCAAGGTAGCTGTGCCCGCGGCATCCGCTCAATAAT
The DNA here is from genome assembly GCA_031383585.1 of Betaproteobacteria bacterium. Lineage (GTDB taxonomy): Bacteria > Pseudomonadota > Gammaproteobacteria > Burkholderiales > Usitatibacteraceae > UKL13-2. Next base: position 2,207 of record JANMZU010000223.1, on the reverse strand, counting down.
GATTTGTGTTTTCTTCATCAGCCATGGCGCATTGCGGTTGCGATCATAAAAACGTGGTCGCGGCACCATTGCTGCAAGCCGCGCTGCTTGCTCTACTGAAAGTTGGGAAGCAGATACGCCATAGTAATGGCGTGACGCGGCCTCGGCTCCAAACACGCCATCCCCCCATTCGATGACGTTGAGGTAGATTTCGAGGATTCGCTCTTTGTCCAGAATATGTTCCATCATCACCGTAATGAGCGCCTCCTCGCCTTTGCGAATCATGGACCGGTCGCCTGAAAGAAACAGGTTTTTTGCCAACTGCTGGGTGATGGTGGACCCTCCAGCAACGACCTTGCCTTTCTTTTCGTTTTTTTCCATCGCCTTCTGAATGCCGTCCCAGTCGAAACCTTCGTGGTCTGTGAACTTATCGTCTTCCGCCACCAGAATTGCGCGTTTCAGATTATTCGCGATTTTCGAGTAGGGAACCCATTGCTGCTTGAGTCTGGCCGCGGGATTTTTCTCGCGCATCGCCGACAGACGCTCATCCATGAAGGCGGTGGACGTGGGATTATGCTCTTCCCACCACCAGAGTCTGAGGGCGACGTATCCCTGATAGGACAGGAACGCAGCGATCAGCAAGCCAACAATGGCGGCGAGCATGCGGAGCGCCCAGCGAATCACGTGAGATCACACTGCAATTGCGCGATCACCGGCCCTGTTGATGGCCGAACACCGCGCCAGATGAAGAATGCTTCGGCCGCCTGTTCGACGAGCATGCCCAGACCATCGGCTGTGCGCGCGCCAGCACCAGCTGCAAGTGTCAAAAAGGGCGTCATCCCCTTGCCGTACATCATTTCGTAAGCCAGTGCGTTATCGGCGAAGCAGGCGGTTGGGATCTCCAGCATGTGCGCAGTAAGGCTTGCGGAGGTCGCGTTGATTACAACATCGAACTGGTACTCTGACAGGCGGTCTGCGCCAAGTGCAAAAAAGTGGTTGCTTTCGCCATACTCTTCGACGAAGGCGTCCGCTTTTGATTGCGTACGATTGGTGATCGCGAGTGACTCTGGCTGGCTGGCGAGCAATGCCGCAGTTACGCCGCGCGCCGCACCACCCGCGCCGACGAGAAGGATGCGTGTGCCACTCAGTGGCTGGTGGAGATTCTGCTCGATATCTCGGCAGAGGCCGACGCCATCGGTGTTGTCGCCGATAATTCTATTGCCATCAAAAATGAGCGTGTTCGCTGACTTTCCGCCGCGGGCACGGGGTGTACATTCGCTCGCGAGTGCGAACGCTTCGAGCTTGAAAGGCACCGTGACGTTTGCGCCAGATGCGCCGCCGTCACGAAACGCACGCAGTGTTTTGGCGAACCCGTCGGTCGGCGCCAACAGACGTTCATAGCGTATGTCATCTCCCGTTTGACCGGCGAAGGCAGCGTGAATTTCCGGTGATCGGGAGTGCGCCACTGGATTGCCGATGACGGCATAACGGTCGCTCATACGAAAAAATAGGACGTATTTATTTGAATCATGAGGTCTCTGCTTTGAACCGCAATCTATCCGTTGGGTATCATGCTGATAGCGTCAAGGATGCAGTCGACCCAAAATGGTGCGTCCAAAAAATTTGCCGCTGCATTTTGGTGCATTCAGGGCGGCCGCACCGCTTAATGCCGTTATTAATCATAAGCTTGAGTTGCACTTTTTAGTGGCATGTTTTCTGCTAAATTCTGGTGGTCACGAAGACACTGGCAATGCCACATTACGAATTTTAATCAGGAGATCAACATGGTTGTCGCAGATGTACTAAAAATGGTGAAAGAAAACGAGATCAAATTTGTTGATTTCCGTTTTACCGATACCAAGGGTAAAGAGCAACACGTATCTGTACCGGTCAAGGCCTTTGGCGAAGAAAAATTCTCCGAAGGGCACGCGTTTGACGGATCGTCGATTGCCGGCTGGAAGGGTATCGAAGCATCGGACATGCTCCTGATGCCGGACCCGGATTCAGCCTTTATTGACCCGTTTTATGACGAACCGACGCTTGTACTTTCCTGCGACGTGATCGAACCATCCACCGGCAAGGGCTACGATCGCGATCCGCGCTCGCTTGGACGTCGCGCTGAAGCCTACCTCAAGGCAAGCGGAATTGGCGATACGGCTTATTTCGGTCCCGAACCTGAATTCTTCATTTTTGACGCCGTCGAGTGGTCCGACAACATGTCGGGCAGC
>JANMZU010000177.1:0-2873 GCA_031383585.1 Betaproteobacteria bacterium | reverse complement strand
CGAGGTAATCGGTGAGATCCTCGGCCATGCGTTTGGTGAGCGTGGTTACCAGTACGCGCTCCTGATTTACCACCCGCTTGTTCACCTCCGAGAGCAAATCGTCTACCTGCGTAGAGGCCGGTCGAACGTGCAGCATTGGGTCGACCAGTCCAGTCGGACGCACCAACTGTTCCACCACCTGCCCTTGATGTGCCGCCTCGTAATCTGCCGGTGTGGCAGAAACGAACACAGTCTGCCGCATCATGCCTTCGAACTCCGCAAACTGCAGAGGACGGTTGTCCATGGCGGACGGCAATCGAAATCCATAGTCCACCAGGTTTTCCTTGCGCGCCCGGTCACCTTTGTACATACCGCCAACCTGCGGAATCGTTACGTGGCTTTCGTCGATTACCATCAGCGCATTCTTGGGCAGATAGTCCACCAGAGTCGGCGGCGGCTCACCGGCCTTTCGCCCGCTCATATGCCGCGAATAGTTTTCGATCCCTTTGCAGAAGCCGATTTCGTTAAGCATCTCAAGATCAAACGTGGTGCGCTGCTGGATGCGTTTCGCTTCCAGCAGTTTGTTTTCGACATTGAAGAACTCAATGCGTTCGCGCAACTCGGTCTTGATACCTTCAAGTGCGTTTAGCACTGTGCTGCGAGGGGTGACGTAATGGCTCTTGGCATAGACAGTGAAGCGAGGCACGGTTTGAAGCGTATGACCGGTCAGTGGGTCGAACAAGGTGAGTGCATCGACCTCGTCGTCGAACATGGAAATTCGCAGTGCGGCCTCCGCACTTTCTGCAGGATAGACATCCAGCGAATCGCCGCGCACGCGAAAGGTGCCGCGTTTGAAATCAAGTTCAGAGCGCGCGTATTGCATTGCAATAAGTTGGCGGATCATGTCCTGCGGAGAAATCTTGTCCCCCGTTCGCACCAACATGCGCATGGCGTAATAGTCTGCGGGGTCACCAATACCGTAAATGCACGAGACAGTGGCAACAATAATCGCGTCAGGACGCTCCAGCAACGACTTGGTCGCCGAAAGACGCATCTGCTCGATGTGTTCGTTGATCGCGGAATCCTTCTCGATGAAAAGATCACGCGACGGCACGTAGGCTTCCGGTTGGTAGTAATCGTAATATGAGACGAAATACTCCACCGCATTTTCCGGGAAAAATTCCTTCATCTCGGCGTACAGTTGTGCGGCAAGCGTTTTGTTTGGCGCCATCACCAGCGCCGGGCGTCCAAGCTGTGCAATTACGTTAGCCATTGTGAAAGTCTTGCCCGAACCAGTTACACCGAGCAGCGTCTGAAAAGCGAGGCCATCGTTGATACCTTCGACCAGTTTGGCAATTGCCTGCGGCTGGTCCCCGGCAGGTGGAAACGGCTGGTTCAGTCGGTATGGGCTGTCAGGAAAAGTCAGGATCGGCATCAGGAGCAGTTTCGATAGGGAAGCGATTGAAATGATTGGTGCGAGCAATCAAAAATTCTAGTAGCAAGATACGTCTGCGCCAAATGCAGCGCACGACGGTCGATTAACGCGGCAGGACTCACGCAACCGGTAACTCAGATCGAATAGCCCAACGTAATTTTGCCGATGTCGAGCGCGGATTGCTGCGCTGTTCCTCAGGTGCCGGACGAATCGGGTCAATGGCGACACGAGAATAGATTCCCGTTTCCGTGTTTTTTTGGAAAGACGCCTCCACTCGAGTGTCCTCACCGGAGTGGAACGTCAGTATGGCCACACGCCCGCCAGGCTTCAAGCACCACGGCAGAATCTCCAGGAAACGATCCAGCACGCCAAACTCATCGTTGACGGCGATTCGTAGCGCCTGAAACGTGCGCGCCAAGGTCTTCTTGTGTGCTTTCATTTCGGTCACTGCGCTTAGCGCAATTCCGACGGTGTCGGCTAGCTGGCGTGTCGTCAAAATGGGGACAGTACGCTTCTTTATTTCATGCGCGATGCTGGCCGCGTGGGGCTCATCTGCGTTCTTGATCAACAGTTCCGTCAGGTCCGACTCGCTGATACCTTTCAGTAACTCTGATGCCGGCGTCCCGCGCTGCGGATTAAGTCGTAGGTCGAGCGGACCGTCATTCTTGTACGAGAAACCACGCGCCGGATCGTCAAGCTGCATAGACGAAACGCCCAAATCGGCAAGGATACAATCGAAGCCTCCGCCAGCATCAGGCAGCAATTGTGCTACGCCAGCAAAGTTCATCTTGTGTATGGCAAGTACGTCCTTTGGGAACCCGGCCTTGCGCAATCTCGCTTCGGTGCGCGGCAATTCAATCGAATCCACATCAACGGCAAAGTGTTTTCCGCCGGGTGCAAGCAAAGGGAGAATCGCTTGCGTGTGTCCGCCGAACCCAAGCGTGGCGTCCAGCGAAATGTCCCCAGCTACCGGCCGGAGTATTTCCAGAATTTCGCTTACGCAAATCGGACGATGCATGCCTGCAGGCGTTTGTCCGCGCGCGATGACCTTCTCGATGTCAGCGGCGAATTTCTGCGGATCCAGTTCTTTGTATTTTTCGCCGAACTTGCGTGGATGCGTGCCGCTATAGCGCTTGCGGCGCACATGTGGTGGCGGAGTTTCGGTTGACATGCTCAAGCCCTTTTGAAGAAAGCCAACGCTTGCTGACCGGCGCTGACGGCGCCAAGAAGGCGCAGGCAAATACCGGCTAAGCGAGGCGCTCAACAAAAATGGCCGGACAACGCGTCAACGCCTGTCCGGCCACCCCTTGTACTTCTTATCCTTGCAATCCTGCGCCCGGTTGCAACTGGGCAGATACTTGTTTACTGCCGCAGCAGATCGTTATGCCGCGGGTTTCCGGCCTGGGCTCTTGGGCGGAATGTATCCCGCGACGCGGCAGAGCATACCTTCAATTTTCTT
>JANMZU010000103.1:0-2432 GCA_031383585.1 Betaproteobacteria bacterium | reverse complement strand
GTTGAAATTGTCTGACTGATAACCGTAGTCAGCGGAAAGTGCTGAACCAGTACCGCCCTCGGCTTTTCGGCTCGCCGCGACCGATAGCGCCAGCAACCCAAACTGGTCACTCCGCAAAATGACCGAAGGGCCGATATTTTGTAGTCCGCGCTCTCCTTCCGCACGCAATCCAATTGTCAAGGTGTCGTTGATGCCGTACTGGTGGAAACCGGAGAACATTACCTTTTCGTAGCGGTCATCGGCTGAACCGGCCCCCAGACGCTGGGCGCCGACCTGGTAACTGAAGTCGTGTAAGCCTGCAGCGAGCCCTTGGGGCGTAAAAAAATAGGGATAGTCGATCGTTTGCTCGCGGCCGGTCAAGTCGCGCACCACCAATCTGACATTGCGTTGTCCTGCGTAATAATTGAAATTGCGCAATTCAAACGGTCCAGGCGCTACCCGCTCTCGAAGTACCAGGGTGTCGCCCAAATAAAGATCCACAGTCGAAGGCAAGGTTGCGGCTCCTGCCAGCGATAGTGTCGGGTGGCGAACGAAATACGGCATCATCTGATAATTTTTCATCCACGCGAGGCCGCCAAGTTGTACGGCAGACGCGAGCGGGACCTGCGGAGTGCTGAAGTCACCAACGATTAACTGGCGCGCGCCGGCCCGATCGTCAAGGATCAACTGAGAACCGATCCGGGAGGTGCGCGACTCCTCTGTCGATTGCGTCCTCACGGACTGCGACCGAAACAACCAATCTCCATAGCGTACGCTCAGGTCAGCAGCGACATTGAGTACCGTACCGGCGCCGCCGCCTGGCTCGCTAGCCCCAATCTGGTAATTGAGAATGCTGCTCGCTGCTTGCCCCGGTATCTCACCGAGCCGTGTTTGCGACGCACCATTGATCACAAGCGTTGGCAGGTCACTCGCGCGCAGAGTGATTGAAAGCGTGAGTGTTGCATCGTCGAATTTCACGACTGCGCCCGGGACGTCGTTGACACGAATGTACAATTCGCCCTCGAGGAGTCGCGTTGGCAAGTCGATTTTCGTGGGGCTAATCTCCCGCCACTCGGGCTGTTTCATGAAAAACGCGCTAGCCCCGTCGGTCAGGACAAAGCGTTCGCCTCTCGGCACTTCATTTACGCGAACCGATGCCACCAACGCGACGAGCGACGGTGACATCGCGCCGCTTGCTCCTGGCGCTTTCGTCGGTGATGACGCTGTTAATTCGCGACTCAGCCGTAATGTCAGGTTATCCGCTGGCAACGCTGCTATCAGCGTGACCGGTGGTCTTGCCAGATTGATGCCGGGGGCCAGCTTGATTTCCATCGCACTGGCTGAAGGACCGAACCACGCGCCAGCGATTGCGGCTGCCGCACCGCTCAAAATTTGTCCAAGTCCATCAGTGGCGCAATGGATTGTGCCGTTGGGTATATTCTGTCCCGGATGGGGCTTCGCCATCAAGGCTTGCAGATGATCTCTTTGGTCGTCAACGAATGTGTGAAATTCTTGTCATCGACGGTAGTAGCAATTTTCAGTGTCTGGTCGGTTCCGCAGAGCATTTTCTTTACGGGGATCGCAAAGTCGCGACGAGCGCCAGCCAGCACATACCAACCGTCTGCTTTGCCGAGCGTTTCGTCGCCGCTGGTCAACGTCATTTCCTGATAGCGAACATGCCGATTGCCGCTATTGGTAACGACGAAATTGAGCTCACTTTTGCCCATTGAAAAACCGCTAAAAACTGGTGTAGCCAATGCTCCCGGCGGGGTCAAAAAAATTGGCACGCCAAAACGGATGAGGACGGCAACCGATGCGCCTGCCTTGGCGGGGGGATCGGAGGCGAGCGCAGGCAGCTCCTCGATAAACAGCCGATATGTCTGTTCGACAGTTTCGGCCGGACGTTTTATGCCTACGCGAATCAATTTTTTTTGATCCGGCTCAACGCTCATGATCTGCGGAAAATAGACCAGATCGTTGCTTTCTTCGTATTGGTCTTGGCCTTGGGCGTCCTGGAACCAACGATACAGTTTTATCTGGAAATTGACTGGCTTGGTGTCTTCGTTATTTATAGTTATCAGGCCAGTGCGTGTGGCCCTGTCGAATTCGAGTTTGATCGGCGCGACACCCCAGTTACCGGCGTGGGCAACTGCGCTGGCCAGAAATACGGTGATCCCGGTAATGCGCACCATCAAACGATGTGCAGACTTAAACATGACGATCGACCTCGGCAAAGTGGGAAATGTGCAGGTGTTGCAGCAACCCCACGTCCCTGCAAAATCAGGGCAGAAGGGTCAGCGCCAAAGTGTCATTGTAATTGCCCGCTATCGCATTCTGGAAATTGGCGACCGCGACCGAACCTGTAATCGTTACGTTAGTAGCAACGTTCTTGGGAATAGTTGCTGATGCAGGCAGGTCAACAGTGTAGGTCATGTACTGTGTAAGGGTGACGC
>JANMZU010000093.1:0-6016 GCA_031383585.1 Betaproteobacteria bacterium | reverse complement strand
ATTGGCGTCATGACGGTCGGTCAGCCACCACCACCACCGTCGTTGCCACCGGTAGCCACGGCAGCGAATACAGAAGATCCCAAGCTTGTTGTCAGCCGGAGGCAGTTCGAGCAAATTGGCAAGGAAGTAGAAGCCTTTATGGCCCAAGCGCGCGCGGCGGGCAAAATCACCGCATACGACGAAACGGAATTTGCGGCGCTAAAGAAGAAGGTCTACGATCGTGCTGGGGAGATCGGCAGGGCCAAGGGTAACTTGACCGCCGCAGACTACGATAGTTTGAATCAGGAGCTTAACGCGGTCTGGTCGGTGGTATACCTGATGCAACATAAAACGCGGACCCCCGATGCCAGTGGTCTTGATCCTGAGTTTTACGCTTATCAATATCCAGACGTGCGCAAGGCGCTGGGCACGGATCCGAAGAAAATGAATGAACACTGGGAGAGTTTTGGTAAGAAAGAAGCACGCTGGCCGAACAAGCAGACGGAACTTTTGAATGCACCCGGGCCTCGATCTGGCAATGGCTTGAGCATCATGCGGCTCGGCGATGTCCTGCGTTCTGGGGAGTACATGCGGTCAAACAATGGCCAGTACGTGATGATCTTGCAGGGAGACGCGAACCTGTGCATCTACGGGACCGGCAATCCTGCAGCGGCGAGCGGTGACAATCATCGCTGGTGTCTGAACAAGCGATCATTTGAGGTCGGGCCGCAACATAAGTACTACATGCGTCTTCAGGCCGATGGTCACGCGTGCATCTATCGCGGTAGCTCGGAGGCCGACCAAGGGCAGGGAATCAACTGCGCGCCCTATGGCGCAGGCGGCCCGGTCGGACGGTACTTCCTGGCTTTGCAAGACGATGGCAATATGGCAATCTACAAAGGGGGCGGCCCGGCTGACAATCGCGGTTACATATGGGATCGCATTACTACCGCGCCATCGAGGGGCTTCAATTTCCTGGCCGCAGTCGAAAATGTCGCCGGCAGGGTCGCCGACACGACCGTTTATGCCGCCAACAGCTTGGCCAACGAAGTCGTCAAAGTGGCCAACAAGTCGGTCAAAGACATTGTGAACACGGCAAATTTGGTCGCCGATACCACAGAGACACTCGCAGTACAGACTGGTGCGCAGATTGAAGCGGGCGGTAAGGTCGTCGGTGCGGAAATTGTCAAGAATGGCCAGATCGTTGGCTATGCGGTCGCCAATCTCGCAACGGACGCGTGGAATCTGCTCAAGGGCAACTGCGGTACGATCGGGCGGCGTGTCTTCCCGATAGACTCCTACTTTCAGGGTGCTAGACGTATCACCGGAGCGATGACGACCTACGGCAACATTGACCCGAAGAATGGCCCCGCGGTTCAGGCAGCGGCCAACGCGGCAAACACGTGTTTTGAGCAAGTGCAAGATGGCTTCTACTGCTCGTTTCCGAAAGAGATTGAGAAAATTGTCAGTCAATCCGCTGCCATTCCAGGCAATCTGATCAACCTGGCTACGCGGGTTTTCAACGAAGCCAAGACCGAGGAGTGTTTAATTATCGGCGCTTCGAGTGCGGTGTTTACCGGCGGGGCGGGTATCCCGATGTGCGGGCTCGCCAGAGTGGTCGTCAACGATGCACAAAAAGCGTTTGGCTGCTTCTCTGCGGCCAACGCCAAGGGTGTGATGAAGAAATTTATCCCCGGTGGCGGCGGCGCAGTCACAAACTTCCCATCGCAACCGCTATGCAACGGTATGGGCGAGCTGGCTTTTCAAGTGGCAAAAAAAGTCGTCACCAATGCCGTTAGTGAACAAGCCAAGGCTGCAAAAGCGGCGGGCAAGAGTGCGACCGTGGCACTGGTTGCTGACGAGTTGATGACAGTCTACTCAGGGCTGGGGGCGATTGCCCAATACAACCAAGTGGTTGGTGAATTGGAAGCGTTGCCAGAGTGTAAGTAAGCGCCAGGGTTCCTGTGCCACCGATCGTGATCGGTGGCACAGGCGTCACTGAAGTGACTCAAAATCTGACGCCATTCGCCTGGCTGTTCGTGCTGCTAAGGATGTCAGACTGCATATTCAGCAAGCGCCTCACCAGCCTTGTCACAATCACTAATACTTCCAAACGCGCCAACTTTAATCAGGGGCGCTTTTTTTTGACAATGAACTGGCCCATCGGTGACTTGCGTACACCGGGGTGTACCACGATCAATGAAGATGCCCTGCTTTCTCTTGCGCACGACTTCGCGATTCCCCGTTACCGCAGGGCAGTACGCGGTTAGTCGACAATGGATCATCCTTTGAAGAGTCAGACAACCAACATTGACGCGCGTTTCGAGGTAATTTCGGTCTGGAAGGCGCGCCAGTTGGTGGGATCTGAGAATTGTTTATAGGCTTTACTGCACCTCACGAACGGATTCATTTCTCCCCGCACAAAAAGCCGGACCAGGTTACGGCAATACAATTCCTTGCACCAGGGCTGCATTCTCGGGCGCCCGCAAGGCTTTATCCAGCGCCAGAATCGCGCGTTCATGTTCCTGCATGAAGTACATCGTGAAGTATTGGCCGATGAAGAAATATTGCGCGATGGGCGCCATGATGGCGCGCTCCCACGTCGGCGTCACTTCCTGCAGATTAAGCATGCGCCCCGGCAGCCACTTGTCAAATACCATACCGGCGTTCCCGCCATTGTTGAGTACCGTGTTCTGCACCACAAAGGCTAGCTGGACCAGGTGCAAGTCTGACGGCTCATGAATCAGGATCGTGTGCTGGGGGATGGAACCGGTCGATTGATTCATGTCCCACAACAGGCGTCGCCATTCTTCCCGGTCCGCACAATCGACCAATGAAATTGTGGGCAACGGCTCGGCAAACAAGTCTTCGGCCCGCGCCGAGTTGCGCGCAAACCGATACGTGAGGGCCAACGCTTTCCCCTTGTTTTTCCGGAAAAAGCTCATGTAGTTCTTGCCGTCGCCGTACCGGGCCAGCAATTGCACGAGGGTAACGGGCCGTTGTTCATTGCTGTCACCGCGCCGCTCGAACAACATGATGTTATCGATATTGATTGCTTTTTCCGAGTCGATCCGGTCGAGCAATCTCGACATCATTCCAGAGACGAAAATAAACTCTCCTGGCAGGTTTGCGCCGGCAAATTGTGAGAACGGTGCGCGGTTTGCTGCTGTAGGATCGCGCTCGATTACCTTGTTGGCGATGTCGCGGTAGGTAAGGAAACGCCGGTTATAACGGATATATGAGCTGGAAAGCAGGTCTTCGGCACGAATCCGGTATTGCTGCTTGAACAAAGAGGTATCGCTCAAGTCAAAGCGATCATCATCGCGTGGATACTGCGCCTTGGTCAGGCGAATATTCTCGGTTACGACCGAAGGTGTGAGGACGATGATGACCTCGCGCTTGCGATCAATTTTATTTTCGTGGCCAAAAAGTTTGCCGAGCAGGGGAATTTCACCGACGATAGGTACTTTGTCGGAACCTGAAATCTGATCGCGACTAACGAGGCCGCCGATGATGAGCGGCATGTTGTCGGCAATGCGTGCATAAGTCTGTACGCGCCGCGTCGAGATGGTTGGCGCTGAGGCCAGCGTTACCCGGGTTGCAGGGTCAAGCACCCTTAGGTCCTGGTTCGGCACTGTTGCCGATACCGTGGCGTCGATCAACATGCTGATCTCCGCACCATCTTCGGAAATTCTTGGACGTATGTTCAGCAGGATGCCCGTAGGGAGGTACTGAAAAGAAAATGCCACACGACTCGATCCCGTGCCGCCAGCCGAGGCATCCTTGCTGGTCGCCACGGGGATATCAGTGCCGACGCGAATCGTCGCCTGTCGGTTGTCCAGGGTGAGTACCGATGGCCGTGAGAGAACTTCAGCTTTGTTGGTGGACACCAGCGCATTGATGCGCGCCATGATTTGCGACGGCGTTACATTGATCGCGTTGTCGCGCAAGAACGAGAGTGCGGTATCGCCCGGCGAAAACGACGTCAGGGTTCCCAGTGACAGCGATTGTGAGCCGCGTTTCTCGTCCCACTTCACGCCCAGGTCGCGGAGTGCCTCACTTGATATTTCCAGTACCAGGCCCTCGACATACACCTGCCGTGCGGGCCGGTCTATGGTTTCGCGAACCACTTTCCGCAAGCGTTGGAATTGTTCAGGGTATGCTGGGTGAAACATCACCATTAACTGCGCCGTTCCGCCGGTTATGGTCTCGGTCAGGTTGGCCGCTGCTTGCGGGATCACAGTGAGGCCCAATGAATCGCGCGCCGCTGCGCCGCCTGCACCGGTTTCCGCGCCGACCAAACCCATATTGCGTTGCTCAGTGGACGGCAGCCGCACCACCAGCGGCAGTCGATCAAAATTAATTGATGTCGGCAAATTCTTGATCGCAGCGAACTTGGGTCCGCCACCCGAGGCGGCGGCGCCAAACGGTGAAGGCGAGGCCCCAAAGGCACTGCCGCCAAACCCGCCGGACGAAATAGGGGCGAATGGGTTGGCGCTGGGAAAGGCGGGAGCGGGCGTGGCAAAAGGATTGACTGGTGCCGCGGGCGCAAACGGATTTGATGGCATGCCGAGACCTGCGGTCGGCGCTGGGGCGGTAGCAGAAACATGTTCGCTACCTTTGTAACCGTCATCTGCGGCGAGTGACTCAGTATCGGTAATGACCGCATAACCCATGGCGCGCAGCGCAAACAGGGCGGCGTCAGTGTCCACGTAGCTGAGATTCAATACCTTCGACTCAAGGTCACTCAGCGATAGGCTAGACAATATGCGGTTGCGCTCGGTGAGCAAAGCTTGGACGTTCCTGTTGAAGTCACCTTGCAGCAATGGCGTCCACGGCGAACGAAAATTCACGTCGCCGCGCCAGGCCGTCACCCACAATTGTGGCAGACGTCGAGCGGGGGTTGCATAGCCCATGACGACGACTTCGGCGTCCGGTCCCACACCACGTGTCATCGCCGCAACCAGCTGAACGCTTTCAGGTGCGATGATTCCCGCAGTTTTGGCGTCCTTCTTGCGGAATCCTGCGACCAGGCGATATTGATTCACGATGTCGTTTATCAACTCCTGAATCTGATTGGTCGAAAGCTTGGGCAGAGGAATCAACGTGGCACCGGTGACTTCAATCCCGGCCGAAGTTTGGGCCGGCATGAATGTCGTTGCCGCTACTGTTGGGTCTGCGGTCGACGGGTCGGGAGGAATGTACGCGGGCTGCGTGGAAACAGCAGGCGCGAAGGGGGATTTGAACGGGGCTGCCGGCTCAACGACTGGAGGGCTCGGTGGAATGGACGGCGGCTGCGTCGGCGCTACGCCTGGCGCAGGTGTCTGCGCCAGAAGTGTAGTTGTGACCAAAAGTGAAAGAGCGACAAAGCGACTTGCTCTATGTGACAACGGCATTTTTTCCACCCCGGTGGGTCGCAAACTAAGTCTCGATTGTATATGAAGTGCAGTGCGTGAAGTGCGGCGTAAGTAGCCCGTGTACCGGCCGTTCGAGATGCACATACCAGCCCGGGCGGCTGCCGGCATATTCATATCTTGCTGGTACGTTGTAAGGCTGCGCTTCGGATGCATCAAGTATCGACCGAGCGGCAGCATTCGTTACAAAACGGCACTAACCGCCGAGATGAATGCCACCAAACTATCGGCCGACAAGAACAGGTGTTCGTGCGCTTGGTGAGAGTGCCTCGCATAAATCCTCCGCAGCAGACATCGCAAACCGGACCGACCCCGGTTTTGATAGTATTTATCAGGCTAACGATGCGTCATCGAACGGTTCGCTTTGGCTCATCTTCTCAATACGTACCTGACATCTCTACGATGCCATTTTCCGCAGTCGGTCACCACCACAACTTTTGATCACAGCAGCATTGCGTGGTTTGAAGCCAGCTCCTGCAAGCCGACTTCGTGATGCCAGCTCGCAACTTCAATACAGCATCACAAGCTCTCGTTTGTGTTCGTGACACACGTCCGACCCCCTGCCCGGAACAGGCTTGGCATAGAAAGTACCTCAAAAGCGCGAATGGGCCGCTTGCTGCGCG
>JANMZU010000030.1:0-2107 GCA_031383585.1 Betaproteobacteria bacterium | reverse complement strand
GACTGCTGAATATCTGTAATAGCTTATTAGGATAAGCCTTAGAGCGACGAAGTGCTGGGGAACGTGCGACGATCATTTGCCATCTTCCAGAAAATCAATTAGAGCCGCACTGCTCTCCACCGACCCGGATGGCAATGGCGCAACTGATGGTCCTGGCTGGGGTCTCGTTACAACGATGGGGGCGTTGGCTGCAATCTTGCTGATACGCTGCGACGCACGCTCTTTCACGCCCCTTTCAGCCAGGCGGAATGCCCCATCTGATATGCACACCAAATACACATCGTGGTCACGCACCTGTTTGTCGGTACGCACGCCGATACGCTGAAAAATGCTTTTGTATTGGCTGGACACACTCGACATGACTTCACAAAAAGGCCGTGAGGCGGTGAGCTGTCCAGGGTCAGCGAAGGTCATGATGCGCTCGGCGACATTGATGCCGTCGCCAATAATGTTTGGATGCCCTCCTACGCCGGTAGCGAGCTTCACTGGCCCCAGATTGATGCCGACGCGTATGGCCGGGCGGTCACGATTGACGTTCGCATGCATGTACATCGCCACATACAGTGCATCTTCAGGATCACCTAGAAAGCCCATGGCCACACCGTCGCCGGTATCGAGGATAATCCTGTCCGACGCGGAGATATTGGCGATCGCGCCCAACAGGACCTGATTGAAATTCCGCTTCAGCGCCATTTGGTCGGCGACCGACTCGCGAGAGTAGCCGACCAGATCGACGGCAACAACGCTCAATACCAATGTACGGCTGGAGGGTTCAGCGGACATGAACGATTGACGGGCGACCTACCTGCCCGAGCATTGAGTCGGCACTAAGGATGGCGATTGCGTCGATCGTCAGTTCTTGTTGGCAAACGGCGGACATGCCCACCGTCCTTTGTTGAAAACCTTTCATCGCGTACCTCCGATTGCGAGTGTACCCAATTCGCCGCAAGCGTTCCACATCAACCGTGGTGGTGACTGGAAGTTGCTGTTTGCCGCCGATTCGGAGTCAATGCTTGCTTGGGGGAATTCGATCAGCCAGCATAGCGCCATATTCGGCGCGGCTTCGCAAGAGTTTTTGGCTCGAAAGACCTGTCGATAGGCGATCCGCGTCCACGGCACGAGGCGGGTAGAACTAGAAGTTCAGTCTTTTCCCGATGGGACGAGTGGGCGGGTATCCAGGAAATTCAAGCTATTTGGAGGCTACGGCACGAACTGCAATCGGCACGTTGCATAGCTCAATATGCGCGGCCGGCACTTTGTACCAGGGCCCACCGCGATTGCGCAGCGCTTCAACCAATGCAGTAAACAGCGTGGTGTCTGTGCGTATGACTTCAAGATTAGTCCGCTCTGCTGCCGGGACGTCTGCCGCGATGCGTATCGATTTAATTTCCACCCGCTGCTCGGGCTTTTCATAGAACCCCAAGGCGGCGGTTCCGCGCGGCAAAACCGATAACAGCGGCATGCCTTGAACGACGCGACCCAACAGGGCGATGTTGCGATCCAGATGCCTTGGCGCGTGCCCGGTGACGACATAAAGTTCTGCGCCGCTACCGCTGTTGTCATCATTGTCGCGCCCAGCACCGACCATCCCGTAGCAATGGGTCAGCCAAGTCTGCTTCGTTTTGGGATTGCGGCCCACGGGGAAACTGTTGGAAAAACCCACCTGCGGCGCATAGCCATCGATGTCGGGCAGGCGCGTGAATGGCAGCTTGCTATCGAGCGGGCGGGTGTATTCCGGGATGAGTGTTTTTTTGCCAAGCTTCATTGCGCGCGCTTTACCCGGATCGGCGTTTTCGGCCTCAGGGTCGCCCCACTGCACAACGTAATTGTCCTGCGATCGCAATATGGCGAGGCCATCGAAGTAACCCTCGCGAACCAATGCGCGAATGTTATCGGCGTGAGCTGGCGCATAAGCCGCGTTTAGTTCGATGACCACACGCCCGGTCGGTAAATCCATGTAGAGCGTGTTTTCCAGATCGAGTGCCCGCCAGTCGGCTGCCTTGGCGGTTGTGAGCAATTCTGAGTATGTGGGCTTGGCTTTGGCGGGAGAAAGTGCTGACTGTGCACACACCGTCGTGCTGGCGATTGCGGAAGCGAATAGACTGGC
>JANMZU010000948.1:0-2116 GCA_031383585.1 Betaproteobacteria bacterium | reverse complement strand
GCCGCCAAGGAAATGCTGACGCGGCTGTCGGCGATGATGCCGATTAACACGCGCGGGATGTGGATCGGCACCTTCCATGGCCTCTGTAACCGGCTCCTGCGCGCACATTATCGCGACGCCAATCTGCCGCAAACGTTTCAGATTCTCGATTCGGCCGATCAGCAATCTGCGATCAAGCGGCTGCTGAAAGCGCTTAACGTCGACGATGAAAAATTCAAGCCGCGTGAGCTTGGCTGGTTTATCAATGGTGCAAAAGACCAGGGGTTGCGCCCCAACGCAGTGGAGGCGACCGATGAATTCACTCGCAGACAAGTCGAGTTTTATCAAGCCTATGAAGCGCAATGCCAGCGCGAAGGCGTAGTCGATTTCGCTGAACTGCTACTGCGCTGCTATGAATTGCTGGCCAAGAATGCGCCGCTGCAGGAACACTATCGCGAGCGCTTCAAATTCATTCTGGTCGATGAATTTCAGGATACCAACAAGCTGCAATACAAATGGATCAAGTTGCTCGCCGGTCGCGAAAATGCGGTGTTTGCAGTGGGAGATGATGACCAGTCTATCTACGGTTTTCGCGGTGCGGAAGCAGCCAATATGCGCGAATTCCAGCGTGATTTCGCGCACGGCAACGTCATCAAGCTCGAGCAGAACTATCGGTCGCAAGGCAATATCCTTGATGCTGCCAACGCCGTCATCCAGCACAACAAGGACAGGCTAGGCAAAAACCTCTGGACCGATGCCGGCAAGGGCGAGCCGATTCGCATTTACGCGGCAGCATCGGACAACGACGAAGCGCAGTTCATTGTCGACGAAATTAAGGCACTGGAGCGCACCGGCATGGCGCTCGTCGACATGGCGTTGCTTTACCGTTCGAACGCGCAATCTCGGGTGTTGGAGCACGCGCTGTTCCGTGCCGGGTTGGCTTACCGTGTTTATGGCGGGCTGCGCTTCTTTGAACGGCAGGAAATCAAGCATGCGCTTGCCTATCTGCGCCTGGCGGGTAATCCGGATGACGATGGTGCATTTGTAAGGGTGGTGAATTTTCCACCGCGCGGTATCGGTGCGCGTTCGGTCGAGCAGGTGCAGGATCTGGCGCAGCGCCACAATATTTCTTTCCACGCAGCAGCGGTAGCAGGTATCGCCAACGCCGAGATCACGGGCCGCGCCGCCACCATGATCGGCGCCTTCCTCAAGATCATCGACGGGCTAAAAGCATCGTCGAGCGCGATTGCGTTGCAGGAATTGACCGACGAATGCGTGGAGAAAAGCGGTTTGCGCGCGCATTACGCGGCCGAGCGTGAAGGCGCCGACCGCCTGGAAAACCTTGCTGAACTGGTCAATGCGACGGCGCAGTTTCAGGACGAATACGAAGGCGAAGACACCTCGCTCATCGGTTTTCTCACCCACGCCAGCCTGGAAGCGGGCGAGCACGAAGCGGGTGTCAATGACGATGCGTTGCAACTCATGACCGTGCATGCAGCGAAGGGGTTGGAATTCAAGGCGGTGTTTCTGAGCGGGCTTGAAGAAGGGTTGTTCCCGCATGACAACTCGTTAAACGATTTTGATGGGGTGGAGGAAGAGCGACGGCTGATGTACGTTGCCGTCACGCGTGCGCGAGAACGGCTTTACTTGTCATACGCAGGCCAGCGCATGCTGCATGGTCAGATCAGGTACGGCATCGTTTCGCGATTTGTCGACGAGATTCCAGCACCCTTGTGCAAATGGATCGTGGTACCAGAGAAGCAGTCCGGGTATCACGCAGGTTCGCAGATGTATCCGAACGCGCGCGGTATGGGGAATTACAAAGCCGAGCAGTCGTGGGGCGGCAAGAGCGACGCCGCTAGTCGTGGCGCGTGGAGTGAGGGCAGGGATAGTGGCGATAGGCCATATTCTCCAAGCCTGCAAAACAACACTAACGACTCAACCTATGGCAGAGAGGGCGCACCGGATACGTCGCGCGCGCGCTTCGAAACAGCGCGGCCCGATGCCTATCCTTTTGGAGTTGGACAAAACGTGCGGCACACCAAATTTGGTGAAGGTGTTGTGCTCAATTTTGAAGGCCGCGGATTGGACGCGCGCGTGCAGGTGAAATTCCGCAGCGAAGGCGTGAAGTGGCTGG
>JANMZU010000941.1:0-13543 GCA_031383585.1 Betaproteobacteria bacterium | reverse complement strand
GGTGAGACCGATGATGCCAAACGATTGCCATTGCTCGCTGCCGCGGCAATGCGGGTACGCGACCAGGTCTATCTGATTCCGCTACATCGGCAGATGATTCCGTGGGCTGCGCGTGCCGGGACGAAAGTGGTACATCGGTCGGACAATGTGTTGCGGGCGGAGTGGGTGATGTTGCCTTGATGTGGAATTAACTATGGCCAGTTTGGAAGAACCATGCAAGCACTCCCACTGAAAACGCCCATCCTCTACACCTTCCGGCGCTGCCCGTACGCGATTCGCGCGCGACTCGCTATTTTCGTCAGCGGCGTAATCGTCGAGCAGCGTGAAATTGAACTCAAAAACAAGCCGCAGGCGATGCTCGATATTTCGCCAAAGGGCACGGTGCCGGTTCTGCAGCTTGCCGATGGCACCGTCATCGACGAAAGTCTCGACATCATGCGCTGGGCGCTGGAGATCGAAGACCCGCAGCATTGGCTTGGCACTGATCCCGACTGGCTCACTGAAGCTGCGTCTCTGATTGATGAAAACGATGGATCATTCAAGCAGTTGCTGGATCGCTACAAATATCCAGCGCGCTATCAGGACAATGCGCCAGGAGTCAGCGCTGACCATTATCGCGGTGAGGCGGGCATTTTCCTGCAACGCCTAAGTTTGCGTCTGGCAACTCAGCCGTTTCTAATGGGTGCAACGATGAGCCTGCCGGATGCAGCGATTTTTCCATTCGTCCGACAGTTCGCACACGTTGACAAAGCCTGGTTTGATCACACTTACCAAGGCCCGCTTGTGCAGTGGCTGGATACGCTGGTGGGCTCGCCGATGTTCGTCGTGGTAATGCGAAAATGACTTGCACAGCGACCAAATGACCGCGAACTTGCTGTGTGCACCTGAGCCCGCCTGCCGAGACATCAAAACAAGGTACCGATGGGCTTCTCAAGGCATAGTTGCCCGAAAGGGCCCGAGAATGCTAGTGTTTATAATGTTTTTGCAGCGATGCGTTTCGGCGATTTATTTGAAAATAGTTGCACTGCTTCACGACACTCCAATCCACTTAGGTGCGGCGTAGAAACCAGCTTCGATGCCGGCGGACGCTTGAGCGCCCATGCACTCAGATGAATCTGTCAAACTAGCAACTGCACAAAGCGCAAACACTGCGGGGGTCTATCCCCGAAGTCACGAATGCGCCCCATCGATATCGTTACGACTCTCTGTCTACTCGCCTACGGATCATGTCTCAGCCCCAGTATACAAATACCCTTCCACTGGAAACGATGCTCTTGGAATACGAGCTGGTTTCCGTTCTTGGCGTTGGTGGTTTCGGGATCACGTACCACGCGCGCGATTCCATGCTGCAAAAAGATGTCGCCATCAAAGAGTACTTTCCGGGCGCGGATGTCGCGAGGGTTGATGGTGGCGCCGTTAGCCTTACCAACACACAGCGTACCCAGGAGTATCAAGCGGGGCTCGATAGTTTCTTGCAGGAGGCACGCACACTAGCAGGCTTTAGTCATCCCAATATCGTTCGGGTCAATCGATACTTCAAGGCCAATGGCACTGGCTATATGGTGATGGACTACGAGGAGGGTGAGACCCTGAACACTTATTTCCGGAAGAATCCGTTGCCGGGAGAAGAAACAATCAAAACCCTGCTTGCAAAGCTCATGGATGGAATTGGCAAAGTCCACAAGGCGGGTTTCTTACACCGCGACATTAAGCCCGATAACGTTTTTGTCCGTGCAGACGGCAGCCCGGTATTAATCGACTTTGGGTCGGCTCGGCAGGCGATGGGCGGAGCACAGCGCACGCTAACCGCACTGGTCACGCCTGGTTACGCACCATTTGAGCAGTACACGTCGCACGCTGAGCAAGGCCCTTGGTCGGACATCTATGCGCTCGGCGGCATCTTGTTTTTTGCCGTAACTGGGGAGAATCCGCCCGATGCCTTGACGAGGATGAAAGCGGACCGTATTCCGGAACTCCTGGAACGCGCGCAGAAGCGTTACAGCGAATCTTTTCTGGATGCTATTCAATGGGCGCTGCAAATCGACGAGAAAGTGCGCCCCCAATCTGTCCATGAATGGCGAGAGAAAATTCTTTGGGATATGCCGGCGCCGGTGACAACGAAACCGCTCGGTGTGGCAGATATGCCAACGATGTCAGCGACCGAATCGCCAGAGTCGTCTATCTCAACAGGCATAGAGCCCAATGCGGCTGGTGCAACGTTGCCGTTGACGTCGCCGATCCCGCCGTCAGCCGCCACGGAAAAGATCGCAGGGTCTGGACTGGATACGCAAGACATCTCAAGTTTTCTCGAGCGTCGTGATGACGCTGAGCGTGCGCTAAAGGCAAAATTTCAACATCTGCTAACCGTCATGTTCACGGATTTGAAAGGCTCCACAGCCATCGCCGAATCCTCAGGCGACATCGCGGTCCGGTCAATGTTAAAGCGCTACCATGATCTTTGCTTAATCTCGGTCAAAAGGCATGACGGGACGCTGGTAAAAACCATTGGAGATGGCTCCCTGTCGCATTTTGAAGACGCGGCGTCGGCGTGTCGAGCAGCGATCGAGATTCAGAAAGGAATGGAAGAAATTAATCTTTCAAAGGCCTATAAATCCATTCTGCTGGCTCGTATTGGCATGCATACAGGTGAGTGTATTCTGGAGAAAAACGACGTTTTTGGTGACGTAGTGAATACCGCGTCAAGGTTCGAGTCATCGGCAAACCCGGGCGAGATTTTCATCTCTGAGGAAACCTTCAACGCACTTCCAGACAAGAAGGAGTTTTATTCGCGCTTTGACCGTGAGGTCACCCTGAAGGGAAAGAGCATGCCATTCAAGGGGTACATCGTTTTTTGGGATCCAAAGGAAATTGAGCACGACTTACAGCGTTCGACACATGTGGCACCAGTCAAAGCGCCTACGTCAGCCTGGAAGTTAGCTCTGTTCATCGCAGTGCCCTCCGCGCTTCTATTACTGACGGCAATTTGGATTACCCGCGGGGAGAAGTTTGCGGGGGAGAGCAAACGCTCGATTGACCACGAAATACCCGTGAACACGCCATCGAGTAAGTGACGGAGTACCGTTTAGTGGAATCACGTTTAGTACTCTGGCGAACGTTAGCAGCGGCTCCTCACCCAATGTCGAATAGATCCGGCAATTGTTTTTCTCAGAGCCTGAGAAATAATCAAATTCGTCGCGAGAGCGCAGCCAAACCCGGCTGGCAAGGCGCGGAACGGGAAAAATTCGGGCGCATAACGAGTTATGTAACCGGATTTTTCCCGTTTCGCAACGCCGCCAGCCGGGATTTGGATGCGTTCGCAGCAGAATTTGATTATTTCTCAGGCTCTCAGTTCGCAGCGTGCCTCCGCTGAGACGAGCTTCGGCTGTTGCGGCGAAGATAGCCAACTGCTTGGTAGCCTTGGCCTTGTTGCTGACGAGTGGGCAGGCCTTTGCGCAACGGACGCCGCATCAGTGCGCGTCGTCGTGGCCGGCATGGGACAGTTTCAAAGAGAACTTTATCAGTGCAGACGGTCGGGTCGTTGACGGCATTACCGCGAAGAAGCAAACCGTCTCCGAGGGCCAAGCCTATGCACTTTTCTTTGCCCTCGTAGCAAACGACCGAAAGACGTTTGACACTGTTTTGCAGTGGACGGAGAACAATCTCACCCAGGGAGATCTCACCAGCAGGCTTCCCGCCTGGCAGTGGGGCCTTAGAGACGACGGATCGTGGGGTGTTGTTGATGCGAATGCGGCTTCTGACGCCGATTTGTGGATCGTCTACGCACTAGGCGAAGCGGGACGCCTTTGGGGAGACCAGCGTTTTTCAAATCTGTCGGCAGCAATTGCCGAGCGCATGTTGCGCGAAGAAACGGTCGTCATCAACGGACTCGGACGAGTGCTGCTACCGGGCCCGAAGGGCTTTCAAATGTCGGCCAATACATGGCGATTGAATCCCAGCTACTTCCCCATGCAGGTGTTGACCTGGATCAGCAACCAAAAATTTGACCCCGCCTGGAAAGACATCGCAAAAACCTCGCTGCGAATCGTCACTGATAGCGCCCATAGAGGATTTTCACCCGATTGGGTCTTATACAAGGAGGGCACCGGGTTTATCGGTGAGGCGTCGGAGCGGGGCAAGAATACGGGCGGGTATGACGCGATCCGCGTTTACCTTTGGGCGGGGATGCTCTCGACGGAAGCGTCAGAAAGGCGGCTTTTGCTATCTTCACTGTCGTCATTTTCGAACTTGGTCGGAAAGCTTGGCTACATACCAGAATTTATCGACGCCACAAGCGGCGACGCTATGGGCATCGCGCCGTCGGGCTTCTATGCAGCGGTACAACCATTCTTTCTGGCTAGGCGAGACACAGCCATCTTGAAAAAGGCGTCAGATCGATTGACGACTACGCCAGTCAGACCGGACGCCTACTACGAACAAGTCCTTTCAATGTTCGGTTTAGGCTGGATGGATAAGCGTTACGAATTCAGGCACAGCGGCGAATTGGCGCCGCAATGGAACAAGGCGTGCGTCGCTGATAACAACAAGAGCCCACCAAGCGGTCGCCGACGTTGAGAGCAGGCACTGCGGCACCTGCTGAAGCTGTTTTGGAGGTACGCCGACCTAACTGGAAGTCTTGCGTTTCTTGCGCCATGCCATGAGTCCAAAGTACATCGAGACACCAAGTACGATGATCGCTAGCGCACCCGCGACATAGTAGGCAATCGCATTGGTATAAAAGAACGACTCGATTGCAGAGTAACTTCCCCTTTGCCCTGTTGCGTAAGGCGTTCCCGCGAGCATTGCATTGATTTTAGGATCGGGCTCACCAAATTTATTGGCATCGGGTGTGCCAGGCTCTATCAAAACCAAGTCCCCTTTCGACTGATTTTGTGCGCCTGCCGTAAGCAGCGCGGTACCAGCAAACGCAATATCGTCAGGCCCGTTACCTGTCAACAAGGTAACGGTGCGTCCCGAATGCCAGGGCGACTGGAATTGCATCAGTAAACCTTTGTCCTGGCCCAGGAAACTTTTCTGTTTACTTGACGCGGGCTTAACGAACTCTGCATTCCAGCCACGCACTACGGGATACGGCACTACCACACCATCTTCCAACAGTTTTAAAGGCGCGGCTTTCCACAGCCCGGCCGGGATTGACGGTACGCTGCCAACTACGAGCAACTCAACCGCATCGGTTGGCTGTTCGTAAGTGAATTCCAATTCGAACAGAGGGAACCCATTTCGTTGTGTGATCACGCCGACCAAATTGAGCGCAGCGGCAAGCACCTTGTCGTTACGTTCGGTGAGCCACACTTTTGCCTCGTGGCCGTCCGGCCAGCGTGTGAGCGGATATCCACTCAGCATCATGAGCTCAAGTTTTGGCATCTCAACAAAGTGCGGCATCGGCGGGAAGCTGATCGTTGAGTTTTCATATATCGTCAGGAATAAATTGTCTGGATTAATCAGATCGCACACTTGTCCGGTAAGGTTCAAATGGCCAGTGAAGGTGAGTGTATTCGCCCCCGACTTGAAGACGTATGTCGGGATTTCGAGTTTGTAGTTGTCGATAAAATTCCCTGATGGGCTGTCCAGCAGCACCGCGCGAACACCTCTACCGTTAATGCCGATATTGAACGATGAGCCCGCCTTGAGGCCGGCGCCATAAGAGAAATTCAAGGCCAACTTCGCGTACTGATTCGGCCGAATACTGAAATCCGGTGGAAGGCGAAAATTGATGCTTCTCGGCCCCGGATTTAGCCCCACAAAACTCTGTGTTGGAAAATCCAGCGTCTTGAATGAATATGTCTGATCAGAACGAATGGTTTCGCGACCGCTGTACTGCTCTACCTCAGGCATTTTGAAAGAGAACGCCTCAAGATCATCGGATCCAGGAAACTTGAAACTTATATTGGCGAAGGTGATGGCCGCGATCTTGATCGCTAAATCTGTTTCACCGGTAACGACAAGCAGGGCTCGCGTCGGGTCAACGCCTCCATTGGCCGTTTTCATTGGCAGCGCTTTGAGGTAGCCGCCAGTCACGGGCCGGATGGCGCCGGCGCCCAAAACGCTTGTCGCGAATGTACGCGAGCCGATCAGGATGTTGTCCACCCCGGGACGCAGTACGCGTGAACTCGTAAATTCAACGCGTCGGTAGTCGTATCGCCGTGCAATGCCGGACGCGACAATGCCCGATAACGTTGCGTTTTTTGCTGATACGTCCTCGGTAACAATGTGCACCTTTCCATGTGGCAGGAGGCGTGGGTCAAATACAAAACTGGCGAGCGAAGAGAGCGCGGTAGGTACCGGCTTCCAGTCGAACTCCATATCAAGGTAAGAATCTTGAAGACTGATGTTGGTCCATAGATCCGGTGCGCACGGACTCTCACACTGATTTTTTGAAAAATGTTGCGCGACCTGAAAAATGAGCGAGTTGTATCCTGGCGTAAGCAGGCGGATAGGGATTTCGATGCCAACTTTTACGTCCGGTGCCATCGGGTTAAGCCGGGTTTGCGCGATCGGCTCTCCGCGCATCTTGATCACAAGCTGCGACGAATCGGGAATCAGGTTGGTGGAAACCGTGTACCTAAGGTGTAAAACCAGTCTCTTCAGTTCCCACCGTTCGGGCAACGGCACCTGAATTTCTCGTTGGTCACTTACGCACCGAAGCTCCAGTGTCGAAAGTGCCGTTAGCTCCTGTAACGGCAGCTTTATCGTTTCAGCATGGGTCAGCAGTGCGGTTAGATAAAGGCATACGGAAAAAATTAGTTTTTTAGTCATGTCTTTACGCTTGGGTGACGAACACGCGAATCGATTTTCGCGCTTATCCATTTCCACGAGGTTAGCAGGGTGATTGTCAAACAAACCCAAGCGCCCCGCAAACCCATCACCATGAGTTGACTCATTATTCGAGTTTGTTTCACTTTTCTTGTTCTTGCTTTCCAGACCTCTTCCCACCGGCCGCTATCGCCATAGACGTAATGAACAATATCCGGGAACGTCTGGAGAGGGGCCATAAATTTTGCCCCGCAAACGGTCAAATCTTTGCGTTCTATGCCACGCATTATTTCAGACTCAAAATAACTCACAAGGCCATCCGCTGACGCGGCTTCAACGAAGACTCTCTCGCGGTCTTTAACCTCGAAGTCAAGCTTCGCCGAAAAACCTATGCCGGACATCGACAAGTCGATTAAGTCTACTTCGACGCGCTGTTGTACTCTGGGAAACTGAACCATGGCTTTTCCAACTACCATCAGCCGATGTTGTGCTCGCGCCTGTCGTTTTTCCCACAGAGCACCAAGCGACCAAAGTGCCAGGAACAAATTGTAAATTCCCCAAATGATGGTGACGATGATGACATCGCGGTGCAGGGGTTGTGTCCAAAACCGGAGGATCCCTGCCTGTACGGCGGCAAAATTTAGGACAAAAATCGCAAAAAAGAAAAATGAAAGGGTGTTCAATTGCGCGTGTTCCAGGCCAATGCCCTTAGGCGTTACTTTAAAAGACGGCTTGTGCGGATGACGAACGGCAGACAGTACCGCAGGCATCAGGAACACAGACTGAATGCTCTCGTAGATTTCAGAGAGAAAGGCGCGCCTCGTTCGCCCAAACAGGAATCCGCTCACGAGAACTGTGGAGACCATATGCGGCAGGGAATACGCGACGATCTGCGGGGCCGCAGCGTGGTAGATGCTCAATCCGAACACCAGAAATGCGGCAGGGGAGATAAAGTAAATGATGCGCGCGATGCCAAAGAACCAGAAAAGACAAGCATTCAAATAACAAAGTCGTTGCGCAATTGTCAGGCCACTTACAAGCAGGGGATTGTGCAACATCATGATTTGCACGCTTCCCTGGGCCCAACGCGTGTGCTGCAGGATGTAGTCGGAATATGTTCCAGCGGCAAGGCCGCAAACCAGTGGCTTATTGACGTAGCGACTGCGATAACCGCGCCGATGAAGCGCGAGAGCCGTCTCGGCGTCCTCTGTAATCGATGTTCCACTAATGCCGCCAATTTCCTCAAGATGCTTTCGGCGCATCAGTGCCGCAGAGCCACAAAAGTAGCTGGCATTCCAGAAGTCCAGCCCGGGATGAATCAAACGGTAAAACATTTCGCTTTCATCCGGCACGGGGCCATCGCCGCCAATGCTGCGCTCGGTTGGCGCGGCGTTGCAAAAGAAATGGGGCGTTTGGACGAGAAACAGTTTGTCGTCGGCGACAAATGGCCCAACAGTTTCTTGAAGAATGTTCGCCGTCGGTACGTGGTCGCAGTCGAGGAACAGGATCAGGTCGCCGCTGGACTTTGTAAGCGCGTGATTTACGTTGCCTGCCTTTGCTGACTGATTGGTTTCACGCGTAAGGTAGTTGACGCCTAATTGACCAGCAATTGTCTTCAGGCGTAAGCGCCTGGCCCAGGCAGCGTCGGCTTTAGCGACATCATTTCTGCGCGCGAGCGTCCCACCGTCATCAAGAATGTAGATATTTATTTTTTCTTTGGGGTAGTCGATCTGCGTCGCCGCCATCGCGGTCACGCGAACTATTTCTTCGTCTTCGGTATAGGTTGGTATGAAAATGTCGACCGTCGGCCAGATCGACTTGTCTACCGGCAGGGCAACACGTTCTCGTTCAAGCGGCCAGAAGCTCACAAACAGCTGCAGGACGTAGACAACTATCGAATACACCTCGGCGAAATAGAGTATCGCCATCCCGATAAAGTCAGACAGATTGGTATAGAGAAGCGTCTCAAAGGTGCGCCACCACATATACCGCAGTCCAACGTAAAGCGATATCAGCAGGAATATAAATCGCCAAGGAGCCAGTTTTGCCTTCTGGAACAGCGACATTACTGCCAGTATGGCGACGCAGCCCCAGCCTGCGCCGGACTGTATGACCACAGAAAAATGGCCTTCCCGAAGGCCTATCAAATAAATCAGCCAGACGGCCAACACGACGATTGGCGCCACAAAGGCATGCTTCGTTACCCATTTGGCAGTTTCAGCCCTAGTAGGTAACGGCAGCGATGCGCGCAAGCTATATCCCACGCGGTTCAGGAAGATCGGTGCTCACTACACCCAACCTGCGCTCCCAAGAAAAGCGGAACTGTACCTGGAAAGAATTTTCAGAGAACTGCGATGAAGTGCTTTTTGAGATTGCGAGTCCCGCCTGAATGAACGGCGATAATTGTGTAACGGCACTCAAGCGAAGCGAAGACTCGTTGGATTTGGATGTTGCACCAGCGTACTCGCGCCCATCAGGGTTGAGCGGAAAGTATGCGCTGCTATCTTCGCGCTTTGACGTGCGCGCACCCTCTGCTCGACCGCGTACGAGCCAGGATTTGCCTTCTTTCGTCATGAAATCGAATGAGGCGGCTGCCTTGCGATATTGCTGCGGACTAAAGTAGCCGCCGTGCCCGAATGTGTAGTGGTTCAAATTGTGTCGAAAGGCGTCATGCGAATAAGCGAGGCTCAGTGACGAATACGCAAAATTCTCCAGGCCGAGGTCTCGGCCGATGCTCACGCCAATTTGGCGACGATCATTTCGAAGTACGCCTGTCCCCGCGAACGATTCGACACTGGCGTTCAATCCAACTGAAAACGGCGATACACCTAGATGCAGCGCCCGAAAATCGGCACCAGTTCGAGTGACGCCTCCCCACGTTGCGCTTGAATACGGATCGATCATGCCGGCCCATGCCAATACTGATTCCCTGACAGGTTTGGCGAAGACCTTTAGCTCCCACTGGCCCCAGTCGGGGTTTGCAGAGAGTTCAAGCGCGCCGTATGCGCTCCGGGTACCTACGAGTCGCCGCCCCACATTGCCTATTGTTGCCGAAATGATGACCTCTCGCTCCAGCCGAAGCGAGACTTCGGATTCCGTGATCGAGCGATGGGTCTTCAGGCCAACAGGAAGCGTGGCTGCGGAGGGCGCGGAACCAACAGTAGCCCCAGAGTTCAAATTGCCTGCGTCCAAGCGTAGCTGATCAACATAAACTGACACTGCGCCACGATTGAAAACGGGAGCGCCTACATTTATTGAGGGCGTCGTTGATACCGTGAGTCTGCCGAGGCCGTCGTCCCCGGTTTTTTCGCGGCGGCTTGTTGCGACGGCGGCCGACAATATTCCGACTGTTCCAAGCGCGCCCCAAGTCTGTGGGGCAAGCTCTCTCGCGGTGAGATATTGTTTTGCACGGAACGCCCGCTCTGCCTGTTCTGCGCTTATTAACGTACCCAGTGGTTCAGTGCTCTTCAGATCGCCCTCGTAGTCAACCGCTTTAGTACCCGCGGCGGCAATGATTCCCTGTGCTGCCTCCATATCGGGTGCGTCCCGGTAAAGGGACTCAAACTTCTCCAACGCATTTTGGTAGACGCCAGACCGCAACAAGCTCCATGCGTGGAGCAGCTTTACATATCTCGGCGCGTTTGCATCTTGCGTGACGTTCCTGAATGCATCAATCGCCGCCTTATACCGGTCTGATTTATATGCTTCTATTCCTAAACCGATCCACGCCTCACGACGTACTTGCGCCGCAACTGGCGACGCTGCATCCAATTCTTCGGACCAGCTTAGTGCCGCTGCATATTTTTGTTGGGCAAGGGTGGCTAGCGCGAGGCCTCGACTTGCTTCATCGTCTTGCTGGCGCCATTGCTTGGCATAACTGAACCACTTCTCTGCCTTTTCAGGCTCTTTTCCCTCTAGCCACAGCCAGCCGATTCGTCTGGCTACACCCGAATGTCGGTATTGAATCGTCTCTGGACCGACAGCATCCTCGATCTTGCGCGCGCGAATTTCTGGCGTTACTCGTTCTGCCGCCAGCCGCTCCGCAATCTGAATGAAATCAAACGGCTGGGCAACTTCTGAAACTGTTGGTTGAATGATTGTTTCGGCAACCTTTGTTCTGATATCAATCGCTGCGAGCGTGGTACCAAGAGACTTGGTGAGCCGCAGCTGGAACGACCCCGTGGACGACTTGGTCGGGCGAGACTTTTGCGCTAGTTTCTGAGGAGGATCGGGAGTATGTACGGGCACCGTTCCGTTGGCATTCAGGGGGTTTTGCCCTATTTTGAGTGCAGGCATTGGAGGGCGAGCGCTTCCCGGGACAGGTTTCGCCAGCGAGTTCAGTAGCCCTCCGCTTTCCTCAAAGTACAGAATTCTTGGAGACGGATTCGCATTAGACGGGGAAACCAATTCTCGCGCGTCAGTACCGGCTGTGGCTGTGCTCGCGACGGCTGCAGATGTCAGGTACCAAGCCAGCTTGTACACCGCACATCTATGCGATCCAGCGTCGTTGTCTCGGTTATCACTCATAGCATGTGCGTTAACAATCGCTGTTACGATGTAGGACTGATTATGAAACAGCCCCCCAGATTAGCCAAGCGTATTCTTGGCGCTGGGTTGGTGGTGTCGAAATTTGACAGCCGAAGGCGTTGCTAGCCGCCGGATTTGCGTGCCAACCTCAACGTATTCGATTCGAGAGTGGGAGCAGGTCCCGGACTCAGCAATTGCCTCAACGGGCAGCCGCGTGCCAAGGGCAACTTCGCTGCCTGTGTTTTGTGGACCATTACACCCGCGACCAAGCTGCGGCTCACGTTCTCAAATCTGGCACCGCGCGATACCGCAAATAAGAAAGCCGTGGTGGCCGCGCTAAAACGACAATCGACTCTGTTCGCTGTTTCCGACAATACTGCGATGGCGTTGCGGTTGGAAATGCGACGTTGACTGGTGGGAAATCAAAAATGCCGTAACAAGATCCGCTACCGTAACCGAAAGTGCAAACACTAGCACTGGAGCGGCGTTTCAGACATTTTCTGGCTGCGAGGCTCGCAGATACTAGAGCTTCATCTAATTTTCTCAAAATCCGGACCTCCGGCTGCATGACCATGAAGGCCGCGCAGCAGAGCACCCAGCCCTCTTCCGCAATCGTTATGCGATCATCCAGCCATCGTCATCCGCTCACCAAGGCAATCGTGCGCAAATTCATTCTCACTCTCTTACTCGCCATGACCAGTGCATCCACAGAATCGCAAACCCTGACCTTCAGCCAGATCATGTCGAGGCCAGAGCTGAAAACCACGCAGCCCGACCACAAGATCGCGTATGGCAAAGACGCGCTGCAATACGCTGAACTGTGGCTGCCGACCGCGCCAGCCAAGGGTCCATTGCCGGTGGTGGTACTGATACATGGCGGTTGCTGGCGCGCTGATCTGCCGGGGCCGGAACTGGTGGCGTTTCTGTCGGACGATTTGCGCAAGAACGGCGTGGCCGTGTGGAGCCTGACTTACCGACGTGTGGGGCACGAGGGTGGCGGCTATCCGGGAACGTTTGATGATGTGGCGAACGGTGTCGCGCACCTCACCGCTGTTGCCGAGAAATACAATCTCGACTTGAGTCGCGCGGTCGTCACGGGACACTCTGCCGGTGGGCACCTGGCGCTATGGGCCGCGGCACAAAACCGCATTCCTGCCGGTAGCGCACTGAAGCGCGAGCAGGCGGTGAAATTCAAAGCGGTGATTGGCATTGCCGCCATCCCGGACCTCGCCTATTTCTCGCGTGCGGGTGCGCATGCCTGTGGAGACACGACGGTTGATCAACTAGTGGATTCCCTCGCAAGAACAACTGCGGGCAGTGCCAAAAACGCGCCTTTTCTCGATACGTCACCGTCGGAAATGCTGCCGCTGGGTGTTGCGCAGATTCTGATGCATGGCGTGTTCGATGGCATCGTGCCGCCGGCAATTGGCTTGCGTTATTACACCCGCGCCAAAGAGATGAGTGACAACGTTGAATTGATTGCGCTGGAGAATTCTGGGCACTTTGAGTTGATTGCGCCGTGGACGCCGCCGGGCAGGGCCGTAGTGGCGAAGATACTTGAGCAGTTGAAGTAACTAGCGGCGCCATCGCCGCCAGCAATCACCTGTCTACAATCGGAGGCGCGTTCGCCCCGTCGCCCAGCACCCGCTGCATCTGCACACTATCCAGCCAGCGGTCGAACTTGTAGCCGATGCCCTTGAATAGTGCGACGTGATGAAAGCCGCAGGCGGCATGCAACTTGATGGAGCCGAGGTTGGCGCTGTCGCCGATGACGGCGACCATTTGCCGGTAGCCAAGCCGCGTGCATTCGTCGATCAGCGTCATCAGCAATTGCTTGCCAATGCCATGCCCTTTCATCGCATGCAGTACGTAGACGGAATCCTCCACGACGAAACGGTAACCGACGCGCGCACGATAGCTGCTGGCGTAGCTATAGCCAACCACGCGGCCTGCCAACTCGGCGGTGAAGTAGGGAAAACCGTTGGCGAGCACCTCGGCTCTACGGCGGGCGAATTCCTCTACCGTGGGCGATTCGTATTCCCAGGAAGCGGTTTCGGTGGCGACACTATTGGCGTAGATGGCTGCCATTGCGGGGATGTCTTCGTCCCGCGAATGCCGGATAATCAAGTTCATGTTTGTCGTGTTAGTAGATAAAGCAGTGATCAAGCAAACACGATGCCACGCTCGCTATCGCGCAAGCACCTGCAAGTCGATCCCCGATGCCTGTGTCGCCGAACGGTAGATA
>JANMZU010000900.1:0-3649 GCA_031383585.1 Betaproteobacteria bacterium | reverse complement strand
CGCTGCTGCCACCGTTGGGGTAGAAACGCCGCCGCCTTGCCCGCGCGGTTGGTTTAGAGACTCTTTATTAGTATCGCAGGGCCGGTCGCTGTATTCGATTTTTCCATCGGCGCCCTTGCACTTGTAGTTTTGCGCATTTGCCGTGAAAGAAAGCGCGGTGGCCGCCACCGCAAAGCAGATCACTATCGCAGTTGAAATCTTAATTTGTTTCAATTTGGTCTCCATGGGACTCGATTGCTCATTGTGTTGCGCGAACAGGTTTGTCACGGTATTCCCACCGATCGAATTAGCTCCTGGGCAGGATCAAGAATCTTGTTCTCGCCATTGGCGATTGGTCGAAGGCGATGACCAACCACGGCAGGCGCCACGGTTTGCACGTCCTCAGGCAGCACCTGATTTCGGCCAGTCATCAGCGCCCATGCCTGTGCTGCCCGCATAAGGGCGAGACCCGCGCGTGGTGACAGCCCCATCTCAAAACGTGCCGAATCGCGCGTATGCAGGATCAGCGCCTGAATGTAATCAACCAGCGCATCAGAGACAAAAACTTTAGTGACGTCTTTTTGTAACGAGGACAATTCTTCAGCAGTCATAGCCGTCGCGATACGCGCAATTAGCGCTCGACGATCTTCGCCCTTGAGCAACGCTCTTTCCGCCGCCTTGTCGGGGTAACCAAGCTTGATCCGCATCAAAAAGCGATCCAATTGTGATTCCGGCAGCGGAAAAGTGCCAATCTGGTGTGACGGGTTTTGTGTCGCGATGACAAAAAACGGCTCTGGTAGTTTCATCGTTTCGCCGTCTGCCGTCACCTGATGCTCTTCCATCGCCTCCAGCAATGCGCTTTGCGCCTTGGGGGACGCACGATTGATTTCGTCGGCAAGGATTACCTGCGAGAAGATTGGTCCGGGATGAAAGCGAAAGGTGCTCGACTCGCGATCAAAAATCGACACGCCGACCACATCCGCGGGCAGCAAATCACTGGTAAATTGAATGCGCTGATAGTTCAGGCCCAGCAGACTAGCCAGCACGTGTGAAAGTGTCGTTTTGCCCACGCCTGGCACATCTTCAATCAGCAAATGCCCGCGGGCCAGAATGCAACACATAGCCATCTTGATTTGCTGATCTTTGCCGAGAATGATTTCTCCGGCTCGAGCGAGCACATCGGCAAGCGGGCGATGAACCGGTTGTTTTTCGAAAAGCGAAACGGACATGGACAATCCTGAAGTTAAGCGGAGATTTTACGGTAACTGGATTAAGTTACGCGATGACATCAAGTGTAGATGCAAAATTCAAAGGTAATATTGCGAAGTACTTGCGCAAACCCTGCAAGTCTAAAGCGCAACCAACGAGTACATACAGATGACGACAGCTTTTATTACCCATCCCGACTGTCTTAAACATGAAATGGGCCCGCATCATCCTGAATGCCCGGCACGGCTGCAGGCGGTCTACGATGCTTTTGAGCAATCCGGACTAATGGCGCAGCTCCAACGCGTCGAAGCTCCTCTGGCCAGCCGCGAGCAACTCGCTGCGGCGCATGCACAGTATTATGTTGATAGCATTTTTGAGTCTGCCCCGCAGCAGAATTACTTCGCGCTGGATGCGGACACCACGATGAATCCATATTCGCTCATCGCCGCAAGGCGGGCCTCAGGCGCAGTCATCAAGGGCGTGGAGATGGTCATGAACGGCGAGGTTGAGAATGCGTTCTGCGCGGTGCGTCCTTGCGGACACCATGCGACTTACGACCGCGCGATGGGATTCTGCATATTCAATAATGTTGCAGTCGGTGCCGTTCACGCGCTGGAGGCGTTTTGTCTTGATCGGGTGGCGATTCTCGATTTCGATGTTCACCATGGCAACGGCACGGAGGATATCTTTACCGATGACGAGCGAGTGATGCTGTGCTCTAGTTTTCAACACCCGTATTACCCTGGGACCGGTGCCAACAGCGGCAATGGCCATATTATTCCGACCCCGCTGCCCGCGCGCACGAGAGGCCCCGCATTTCGGACCGCGATCGAAAAAACCTGGCTGCCAGCGCTGACAAATTTCAAGCCCGAGTTAATCATTATTTCTGCGGGATTTGACGCTCACGCGGATGATCCGCTGGCTTATCTTGAACTGGTTGAAGCAGACTATACGTGGATCACACAGCGCATCCGTGAAGTCGCCGATACTTACGCTGAAGGACGCATTGTTTCAGCGCTCGAAGGCGGTTACAGCTTAAGCGCACTGGGACGCAGTGCTGTTGCGCATGTACGAGCGTTAATGTAGAAGACTCATTACCTGGCGCGGCTCACGCGCCACTTTCAAGTCAAAGCCCGCGCCTACATTAGAGTTTATTATTCGTTAGTGGCTTCTGCCCTATGGTTGAGCGCGATCTGTCAGCCGCCAGCTTTGGTGCCCGGTGGTCGCCCGTTCGGCGGTCTTGCCGCCGTTGTTGGCGCTGTCGCTATCGGCGTTGTCACTGTGACGACGCGCCCTGAGCCTGCAGCAATGCCCAGCCAATCCCAGCGGCCTTGGGCGATGGCATCCAATATGGTGGCGCGATTCAGTTGCGAGGCCAGATATACGTTTGGCGCAAGTTCGTTAAACTGCATGTAAGCTTCAAGTGTTTCGTAGCCGCAGGCGCCTTGATAGGCACAGCCATTCAGTATCCTCGTGGCATCAGCGCCACAATTGGCACCACGGTCGCAGGCAGCCAGCGTCCAGGCGGCACCCCAGTCACGTGGATTGAAGGGGTCTCCACCAGCGCCGAGTTGGCGGTCTACCAGTTGTGTTGAATTCCAGGTGAGTAGTTGCCCTGCCCGCTGAATGGCAAACGGGTCTCCACTGGCGAGCCCATCCCGCACCATTGCCAGTTGATCTTCGGTCAAGCGGCGCGCCTCTATTCCGCGTGCTGATGTCGCCCGTGCCTGATCGTTAAACTGATTGGTAGCGACCGCCACTTTGGCGGCCGGATTGCCCGCTGCCGCTGCTTCAGCATACAGCCGCGCAGCCTCAGCACCAGTAATGTTTGTATTGGCAAAACCGTCGCAAAGCGCAGTTACGCGGTTGTAGGCTTCGACGCGCTTGTCATTGTTCGGGTCGTTGGGCTTAAGTCGATTTTGAAAGCGTTCCCGATCAGCGTCCGACGGGCCTTGCGCGCCGCGGGCTCTACCGACGCAGGTTTCAATGGCGACAGCGGCAAAGTATTTCGTTTCGGCGTCGGCGCCTTCCGGGTTGGCCATATAGCGGTCATAAAAGGCCTTTAGACGAACCGCTTTCTCAAACTCAATCGCCAACGCACTTTTCAACGGCACGATCGCACGTGTGCCGGTAGAAACACTTGTTCTTACTACCTTGTTTGCCAAATCGGGCAATGTCGCCACGCTGCCGGACCGACCTGCGTTGATTGCTGCCGTTTTCGGCGATGCAGTTGCGACGCTGTCGGCACCTCCCTCGGGGCGCACAAAGTACCAAGCGGCTGCTACAACCAATCCGCAGGCCCCCAAAACCATCAGCAGACTTCGATTCATTTTGCTTTTTCCCACATATGGAGTTGCATGTTAACGGAAAACTGTTTTCCACAAATGAAAAACGGGGCAGAACGCCCCGTTCGTTGGACGAAAAACTGTAACTAGTTGTGCAGAATTTTTGAGAGAAAATC
>JANMZU010000890.1:0-3781 GCA_031383585.1 Betaproteobacteria bacterium | reverse complement strand
CACCGAACATGTAAAGCTTGCCGTCAATGATTTGCCATGTATCAGGATCGCCACCAAATGCCATGCCGTACACCACACCGTTTGTGCGGTAGGCGCCAAACTGGGGCACGTATTTCACCGGATCTGCAATGAACACCGCCTTGTCCTGCTCGTTAACAAAGTGATAGGTCGCGCCCTCATAAATCGCTTTGATTTCAGGACTTCCCGACGCGTACTTGCCCATCGTGAAGCAGGCGACCGGGTCGTGGCCGTTTAGCGATAGTTCACTGTCGGCATCTTCCGCCCTGGTGTTGTTGGGGCCGACGCTGGAACAGGCGACCAGCGCGGTCGCAGTGAAAAGGCGAAAAGCTGGCTTCGAGAAGCGCATCTGCAAAAACAAATGAACAGCGTTCATTGCGTTTCTTTTTGTCGGCAGGCCGCTGATCAAAGTCAAGATTAGATCATTGGCTCCAGCTTGCGTTCGCCTGCCGTTACTTGCGGCGCCCGGAAGTTGATGGCGCTGTCACTTCAGGTCCATGCCGCCACGGTGCTGATGCAAATGATTCGACGAGGAAATTCACGAAGGCCGCGACGCGCGGACTTTTGTGCTTGCCTGGGAGATAGAGTGCTGACAGTGGCAGTGGTTCACGGTGATGCACATCGGTGAGGATCGGCGTCAGCCAGCCGGCCCTAATGCCGTCGCTGACGATGACGTCGGCGAGGCGGATGATGCCGACGCCAGTTGCGGCTAGCTGCAGCAGCGTCTCAGCGTTGTTGGCACTCACATTGCCCTTGACCTCGATTGTTTCAATGCCACTCTTGGTCGTGAATGGCCATCGACGCAACTGGGGCGCGGCGCTGATCGATATGCAGTTATGGTTGAGCAAATCCTGCTGCGTGCGTGGCGTTCCGTGCTTTTTCAAATATGCCGGCGAGGCACAAATGACCCGCTGCATATCGCAGATTTTTCTCGCGGTCAGCGACGAATCTCGTAAAACGCCGCTGCGAATTGCTACGTCGACCCCTTCCTCGACGAGATCGATGACGCGGTCATTGATGTTGATGTCAATTTCCATGTCCGGATAGCGCTCCAGGAATCGTGGTAGTGCCGGCGCCAGCTGGTGCAGACCAAACGCGACACCTGTATTCACCCGTAGCAGCCCTTTGGGACTGTTGGAGAAGCGCGTAACCTCTTCTTCGGCTTCTTCAATATCGATGAGGATGCGCTTGGCACTGGTGAAATAGGCATCGCCTTCCGCAGTCAAAGCGAGTCTGCGCGTGGTGCGATTCATCAACCGTACGCCTAACCTGTCTTCAAGCCGTGTAACCAGTTTTGACAGTGCCGAAGGGGTGAGATCAAGATCGCGCGCGGCGGCGGAGAAACCGCCAAGTTCAACTGATCGCACGAATGCGCGCATTTCTCCAGGTGTATCCATGGTGGTTTGATTTATGAAAAAAATTCAGTAATGTTGTTCATTTTAACTGGATTGTGTACCACCGGCCCATAATCATATGATGGAAGCAGTGCCAAAGCCACTTTGAAAATAGCTACATACATTGCAGCGGGCCAAGGCGCGACTTTCCGAAAGATCAATATGATTACCCCCAACACAAACATCACGACCCAAAAAGCGAGTCAACCTAGCCTCAACAAACTTTCGCGCCTCGCCAGAGGCGCGGGCATCGCACTTACCGACTGGCTGCGCCAACGTCACGAAGGGGCGTTGCGTCAGCTTCCGAGCGCTGTACGTATGCGCTCCGCCAACGCGACACCCGTATAGGCCATCTTCCACGGTGGACGGCTCGGCGATTAGCCGTGTCCAGGATTGGTGACTTGGCGCTCCCAAAGGCCGCGCAATATGGCTCCAAGGGCAGGCATCATGCTTGCGGCGGTATAATCTCCCCCCCGCAATGAATTGAAGCTGCCATGAAACGCGTCCGCAATAAATCTCCCCTGCGCCTCGGGCGCGATGCAGAACGGCTGATCACCCTGTCGATGGGCTTGGCTGTCTCTGGCAGCCGTGCCGAGGATCGTGTCTGGGAGGCAGAGATCTCGTCATTGGTCGTCAAAGCGATTGAAGCCGGCAATGACCCGACGCTGGAATCGGCGCTGGACCACACTTTCAAGAGCAACCCCCTCGCTCACGATGTACTTATCGAGCTTATCGAGGCGGCTGCGGAATCGACCCGACTGACGGTGAATGGCGCCAATTGGGATGTGCTGCTGCTTGCATTGCCGATGGTGGCCTGGTCGCGGTACGCCATTCCTTCAGGCGCGGTGCCGCAGGAAATCAGCGACGACGTCGTCACCCACTTACAGGCGCATGTGCTGGCACGCGAGGCGCGCGCTGCAATTAGCCCGTATCTTTACAGCATCGACCAGATGCCGCGCGATTTCTCAAGTGTGCGCAAAATGACGGTGAAACTGGGTAATGCGGCAATAGATCAGACGCGCCCACGTTTTGACTTTTCGCACGCGCCTGAGACAGCGCCACTGCTCGCTGACTCCCGTTTTCTACTCGCCGCCGTGGCGGTCCCTGAAGGCGCGGCTTTGTTTCGCTGGCAGGAAAAGACCGAAAAGCTTAATCGTACTGACTGCCTTGAGCGCTGGGTTGCCCAAGGTCGGCCAAATCTGGCCAGATTGCTGCCCGGAACCGCTTTCGAATGTTGCCTGCCGGATGCCTATTTCCACAATTGCCGCGAATCTGACCGACGTGTGCGGCCTTATGCGCTTCGCGCTGCCGTTGGCTTCCTTGAAGACACGCTAAAGACGGGTCCGGAACATTTACGAGCCATCATTGCGGGTGTCGGCGATGAGATCGTCGATGAATATCGTATCGCCTTCACTGCGCGCGGCCAGGAGGATGTCGTTCACGGCGTGGTTTGGCCGCTGTTCGGGCGCGAAGATGACGAGAACGCCGAGGCCACTCAGCGCACGCCACGTGAGGAAATCGAGGCCATCTTCAAAGAATGCAGGATCGGCGAGGTGCTAAAACTGCCCGAATTGTTTGCGCCGGAGTTTTGCGAAGACTGCGGTGCTCCGCTATTCGTCGACGCCGACAAGGAGATGGTGCACGCTGAATTGCCCGAAGAGGTGGATGCGGCCCCGACGCACTATCACTAGTGTCGCGACACCAGCAGCACCTCGGACGCGTTGCTTGAACTTCTGCTTGCGGGGATATTTTTCCCAGGCGCCCAGCAGCCCATTGACTCACGACTCAGCCAGTTCGCTTCAAGTTTCGAAGCGCTGGTTGGCATCGTCGACCGTCTTGTTCGGTGGTCGCGTAAGTCAGGAACTGCTGGAACGCTGTTATCGCCTTGGCCCGTCTCCCTTGGCTTGGTAAGCGATGCCGCGGAGGTAATGAGCCGAAATATTGTTGTCAATAGTCAGCGCGCGCGTCGTTGACGCGATCGCCGCATCCAAGGCTTGAATTCCAGTTTGTTCCAGTTGCGCGCGCCAATTTCACGCGGCTACAAGCTGCGGCGGCCGGACCGGGTCAAAGTCGATCCAGTCGCCATCGCGCCAATTTCCATCTGCCTGCTCTATGTCTTTGGCGCCGGCATTGCGCAGATCGTTTATAACGAATCTCTCAATGCCTGAACTGGGGACGCGAATGGCGAGAATGACACCTGCTGGACGCAGTTTCGGCAGTTCCCGAGACTGCTCATCCTGCATGCCACCCATAGCACCAACCAATGATCCTGTGTACGCCGCCACTCCCGCCGCCGCCAGCGCGACAACTGGGCCACCCGCCATTCCGGCCACGCCGGCGGTCAGTCCGGCTGCGATTGCCGCTGCGGC
>JANMZU010000883.1:0-5467 GCA_031383585.1 Betaproteobacteria bacterium | reverse complement strand
CTGCGCATTGAGCTGTTCCTGGGCCGCGAGCAAATGTTGCGTTTCGCGGTGAACCAATTCTTGCAGACGATGCCGGGATTCGCGGTAGATCAAGTAGAGGAAGGACAATGCAAACAGCAGCGTAAACATGCTGGCAGCAATGATCGTGATGAACATGCCGCGCATGTTCGATTGGAAAGTTGCGTCTCGTTGCGCGCTCATGTCTTCTTGCAACCGGACATAGCCGCCCATTTCGGTGCGAATTGAATTCATCAGGCGCATGCCCACGCCGCTACTCACAATCGCAGTCGCGGCCGCCACATCACGGTCTCGGCGAAATTCAATCATTTTCTCAAGATTCGCCAATCTGGCATCAACCAGTGGAGCCATGGCATCCAGGTATTTCTGGGCCGCAGGCAACAGGGTCAGTTGACGCAACTCTTTCAGTTGCCCGGCCACGCTACCGCGAACCGCTAGGTACGGCTCCAAAAAAGCCGCGTCACCTGTCAGTACAAAACCGCGCCCGCCTGTCTCGGCGTCTTTCAAGGCCGACAGAAGATCGTCGGCTCGATTTAGTATGTCCCGGGAATGCGTCTGTGCCGCTGCCGCATCCTCGATTTGACTGAAAATCCTGAACGATAGCGTCACCACCAGCGCGACCAGCAGCGTCACCCCAACTAGAACAGCAACGATTTTGCGGTCAACTTTCAAGTCTCGTTTCCCTTATGGCTGAAGCAGGACGCGATAGCAGCCTCGCGAAATCGGGGCACCCACGCACGTTACCAATGGAATTAACAATTGTCCCCTACCCTCGCATCGAAATCTGTTCGGTGGCGTACATAGTGGGGCTGGTCAGCGGTTTATTTGCACTCATTTTGCCCTCCACTTAAACGCACCCGGCCGATTGCCCAAGGCAGTGTGCAGCCGATCGCAAGCTTACCGCTGAAGATTGGCGCAATTGGCAGGGCACACGTCGGCGGCGGACGACAAGCCGTGAGCACGGGTCGCGGTACTTAAGCGACTCGTAGAGACAATTGAGGAGAAGCTATAGCGGTCCGCGAACGAAAAATATCCGCGGAATGGAAGGCAAAAAATCGGTTCGCTCGCGAATTCAGCGCGTCATTTCAACCTGAGTTTGGTGAATATTTGCGCGGCAGGATTAGTGCCATCCTCCATGGCGAAACCGTTCACGCGTTTGTCGCCATCACGCTGAAACGTGAGCTTCAATCTTTCCCAGCCCGGCGCGCTCAGAAAGCTGAACGACTCGGCACCCATGTAATCGAGCGGTACGACGAACTGTCCCATGCGAATAAGCAGCAAAGATCTTGTTGCCTCGATGGTGAAGTCACCCCACGCAGGGTGGCGATAGATGCCAGTGAAATTCCTCAGCGTATTCGCGGGCAGCGCACTGCCTGTCGGTGCTTCCGCTTCTGCTGTCGTTGCAATCGGCCCGGCGAACTTCAGCAGCGTGTCGTCGCCAGCGTTGCCCAGCTGCCGGTCTAGGAGCGCGAAGGACAAGCCTTCCGGAAACTGGCTGCCTGTCAGGTTGGTCAGTACGATCGCGCCCCACTTGCCCGGCAAGACCAATAGCGCGGCGCTATAACCACCCGTCGACCCCAGATGATGAAAGATCGTCTGGTCGCGAAGGCGGGTAAACGCAACGCCCAATCCGTAGCCGCCGCGCTTGCCGGAGTTACCGGTAGAAAGGAACGTTTCCCTGGCCAACGGCGGAACAACTTCCGTGCCGTTCCATTTACCGTCATTCAACAGCATCGAGATGAGTCGCGAGAAATCGCTTGCCGTGGTCACGATTCCACCCGCCGGTCGATTCGCATCTGGCGACACAAAGGGCTGGGGCTGGGGTCGGCTAGTCAGCATCGGTCCGTAACCAATGGTGCCAAACTTGAGGTCATCAGGTGCGTCGAAGCCGCTGTTCGACATGCCCAGCGGCGAGAGCAAGCGTTGCTTGACCAGTGACTCCCAGCTCGATTTGGTTGCGGCCTCAAGCAGCTTTCCCGCGATTACAAAATTGCCGTTGGAGTACGCGAATCCAGCGCGGAAAGGCTTGGCTGCCGGCACATACTGAAGGCGATCCAGAAAATCCTGCCTCGACAGCCTGCTATCCCAAAAGTACGGCCAATCGACAGCACCAAGACAGCCTTGGTGTGTCAGCAAATCACGCAGCGTTATTTTATCGGCGCGATCATCGGGCAGCCTGAGCAGCGGCCAATAGCGAACGGCAGGCGCATCAAGATCAACCACATTTTCGGCGGCGAGTGTTGCCGCAAGCAGCCCGGTGACCGATTTGGTGACGGAACCGATCGCAAACCGATGATTCTCCGTGCAGGGAATTGCCCGCTCCACATTGCAAAATCCTGCTGCATGAAACTGGACCGGTCTATCGCGTTGCGCGATGGCGATGGCGACGCCAGGGATGTTGTAACGGGCACGCGCGGCCTCGATCCATGCGGCATCGTCGTGCGGATCAGCGTACGCGGTGCCGATGGCGATTGTCATCGCGATGAAAAGCAAGCTGATTCGCATTCGACTCACCTACCCTCAATGAAAACGAACAGGAATGATAGATTGGCACTTGGGAGGGCAGTTTCCTGATCGCCTGCTCAGTGATTACTTGGTGGCGACGGCTTCAACCTGGATGCGGAGCGCCACCTCCATCTTGAACCCATAGGACTTGCCAGCGTCCAGTCCATACTCATCGCGATTAAACGTCGCGCTGGCATCAGCACCGCAGAGTTCGCGTTTGTGCAGCGGATGCGGGATGCACTTGAACTGGTTGATCTTGAGGGTCATGGGTTTCGTGACGCCATGCAGGCTCAGCGTCCCGACTGCTTCCTTGGGTATGCCATTGGTGAAGCCTTCCAGCTTGCCTCGGAACACGGCTGCCGGGAAACGTTCTGTGTCGAAAAGGTCCATGCCGCGTGCCCATGTGTTCATCACCGGCAAGCCGAAGTTAACGCTGTTCAAGTCGATGGAGACCTCTACGGTGCCGGTGCCCTTCTCGCGATCCAGCGTGATCTTGCCGCTGTTCTTGTCGAACTTGCCGCGCCACGTCGAGATGCCCATGTGGTCGGCTTCAAAGCTGGGATAGGTGTGCGTCGGGTCAATGTCGAATTCTACTGGCGCGGCCATAAGCGGACCGCATGTGACCGTGAACAATGCGGCGGTTAATAGTACTTTCATCGTTGACCATCGATTCATGCGTGTCGCTCCATAGTGAAATTCAAAAAGACCAGCGTTGAGGCGGCTTCCAGGCTGAAATGGCCCGGAAACCCGCTCCAAATCTGGATTTATGTGTAATTTTGCGGCTAAAGCCCAACTGCTTGCCCGCTGCTGCTGCGACTAGCATCTAGTTCAGACAAACGCCAGCACGATATCCCAGCCAAACACCAGCGAATCTTTTTCCTGCTTCCCCGTCAGCGCCATTAACTTGGCGAGAACGGTTTTGCGATCACTTTCGCTGTGGCTTTTAAACAGGCCGTCGCTGGCGTTTTTCCTCTCACCTTCGAAATACATCTGCGTGGTGATGCCGCTCTTAGTACCTTTGACATCGAAGTGAATGTGGCGAGTACGACTTTCATACAGGCCGGGTAGGATGGTCTTCAGGCGATAGCCGCCATCAGCGCCGGTGACGATACGCGCGTAGCCCTGGAAATTCGGGTCCAGTGGTGCCTTGCTGTCGTCGCGTGGATGCGCGTAGCGACCGGCTGCATTAGCCTGCCAGATTTCCAGCACTGCGCCCGAGACTGGCTCGCCATTGGTGTTCAGTACCCGACCGCTGAGATACACCAACTTGCCCTTCGCCCGTTCCTTGTGGCCATGAATCATCGTCAAATCGAAGTCAGCATCGGTCGGCAGGGTGAGCGGGAAGAACGGCCCACGCGCGTCTTCGGAAGTCGGCCGCATGGGACGCTGCGCAAAAGCGGCCGGCACTCCCGTCAACGCCGCACCAGCGAGCGCCATTGACGCCATCAACATTGCGCGCCGCGACATGTCCGCCGCCAGCCAGCGCCTTTCTTGTTGCTCGTGTGCGGAGTATTCGTCGGCGGCGGTGGGCGTAATCATGCAGGACTTTTTTTAGTTCTAAGGGCCAAGTTTACGGTGAAATGGCGCAACGCGTCCTGATTGGAGGTCACAACCGGATCTTGCAGCTTAGCAGTCGCGTGGCAAGCCATATTGCAAGACATCACGCGGTCGCGAACTGCTTACTCACTCTGCGTCCACTCTCAAGAATCAGGGCCGCTACGTTTTACCGTGCTGCTGAATGCGCATCGCTCAATTCGGTATAGTCCGCTGCGAATTCCTGCCACTGCGTAAATGCGAGCGTTGCGGACTCCTGCGCGACACTCTGAAGCCCGCCCTTCCAATCGGTGGTGGTTGCGTATGCAGCCAATTTCTCGACCGAATCGGCGCCGTATCGTGAACACCCCCGCAGATGCATCCAGGCAATAACCTCCGCCATCGTTTGCACAACGCTGTCGAGTGATCGCTTATTGCCACCTAGCTCAGGCAAGTTGACTCTGTCAGCCGTTGGCTGCAATTCCTTGATGATGTAGGAACGCTTGCCGACGCCAACCGCACCAAGCAGATCCGGGGGAATTGCCTGACTGACCTGCTGCAATGTCACCACGCGTTCGGCCTCACTCTTCCACGCCGATTGTTTGGTCTTCACCACGGCCGCCAATGCAGGTGAGTTGGCAAGCTTGATATCCACCAGGTAACGGCCATCGCTGCTACCGTCGCCACGCACCAGCGCCACATAGCGCTCGAGTCCGAGACTGCCTACACCGGCGATTCTGCGGGCGATATCGACAGGCTCAAAGTGCGAGGGATGAGCGCGCGTGCTCGCATACGCGGCCAATATCGACCTGGCTGCATCACGCTGTTGCTTTGAGACCGGCAACGCTTTTTCGCCATCGACAATCAGCGTGGTCTTGCCCTTCTTTTGCACGCAGCGCTGGGAGATCAGATCGCGTCGATGATTATTCTTTGCACGTTGCAATAGTGACTTTACGGGGCCGGTTGCCGTGGCACGTTCCACCCAACGCGGCTTGGTCGACCCAATCGTTGCCGCATAGGTTTCGATAAAGTGTTCAACTAGCGCATGTGCCTGCCTGCCACCAATCTTCAGATACTTCGCCGCGACCAGAACGCCTGAAACAAACCGCACCAGGTCGTATGCGAACGGCGCAACGCATGCCTCGTCGAAGTCGCTGATGTCAAAGTAAACGAGGCGGTTGTCACCTTTATAGCTACCGAAGTTTTCGAGGTACAAATCCCCGCACGCAATAACCTTTGGAGATCGTTGCAATAGTCGCGGCATTTCCAGGGTCGAAAAAAATAGCGGCGCTGTGCCCCGAAAAAAAGTGAAGGGGTCTGCGCATAGTGCCTTTAGTTTGAGGCGAACGCGGTCCGGGTCGCGCCCAACATTGGATTTCAAAATTGAATTGGTTGTTTCGTGCATGGAGCG
>JANMZU010000855.1:0-2150 GCA_031383585.1 Betaproteobacteria bacterium | reverse complement strand
GTAATTCGCCCTTCTTGAGCCGCTCGCGCATCTCCTTGAGCACGTATTCCTCGCGAGGTCGCAACAGTTGCACAGAAGCGGTCTTGAACCTGCCGTCTTTCATGACCGACACGAGCGCGTCACGCCGGATGGCCCGGCCCGTGTCTGTGGCGGCGACAGGCCCGATAGCTGGTTTGTCCGCGTCCGGTTTCGCTGGTGTCCCGATACCGAGCTCTATGGAAAATTTCTCGACATACTCAGCGGTCTTGTCTTTGGCGTTGCTGAAAAACAGATTGCCGGTCACGCCTTCAATGGCGCTATGCAGATCGAGTTTGACGAGGAAATCGCGAACCCCGGCGCGGGTAGCCGACAGGCTTGGCGTCGCGCCTTCGCTGGCCTCAATCGCCTTTGACAGCAACAGGGCAGCGTCGAATGCCATGGCAGCACCCATGGCGGGGCGATCACCGTACTTCTTTGCATAAGCACGCGCAAATCGCGACGCCTTCTGGTTGGCAACTTCCCACAGAAAAGCCGAAGCCAGATAAACGTCCTTGGTGTATTTCTCATCGACATCACTGAGAAATTTTGGATTCGACCAGGTATTCGGTGCCATTACCGGCACGTTGATACCTTGCTCGCGAAGCTTCGGCAAAAACGCCAGTCCGGCCTCACTGTGTGTCATCGGCACGACGAGGCCGAATTTCTTGTTTTCTTCTGCATCGGGCAGGTTCCTCGCTACCCAGTCTTGCGTCGGCGCCAGACTTTC
Organism: Betaproteobacteria bacterium; assembly: GCA_031383585.1. Taxonomy (GTDB): domain Bacteria; phylum Pseudomonadota; class Gammaproteobacteria; order Burkholderiales; family Usitatibacteraceae; genus UKL13-2. Next base: position 1,405 of record JANMZU010000855.1, on the reverse strand, counting down.
AACAGGCACCACTTTCTGTATGGTGAGTCCCAGCCGCGCCGCTTTTTGTGTAAAGGAATCACGCAGTGCGATGCCGAACGGGTCGGTTGCATGCAACAGGAGGATATTGTCCCTCTTCAAAACTTCTTTGACCTAAACGGCCATGAATGCGCCCTGTCTTTCGTCAGCGAGGTTCAGTGCGAACATCCACGGATTGGAGGCAAGGAACGTGGGGCCGCTGACATTGGGCGAAAGTAACGGGATCTTTGCCTCACCGAAAATCTTTGCTGTCGCCATTGCCGTGGCGGGGTAGTAGTGGCCGATTACGGCGAGCAATGCGTCGTCCTTGACCATTTCGGTTGCCGCCGCCGCCGCTTTGGCCGGATCGTCAAAATCGTCGCGCACAACGGTTTCCAGTTTCACGCCACGTCCGACGTTGGCAGCGTTGAACTGATCAACAAAAAGTTCAACCGCATTCTTCAGGGGAATACCCTTTTCCGCCTTCGCTCCAGACAAGGGTACGAGTACCCCGATGCGATAAGTCTTGGCGAATGTCGCGCACGAAACGAAGACAAGCAGGCAGGTGAACACGATTCTTGAAAATAGGGGCACTACAAACTCCTTGAGACTGATTCAATTTACCAAGCAAACAACAGGCTGGATTGTACAATTGCCCAACTCCGGAGATCAGTATGAACAGACGAAACGCGTTGCAGGCGCTGGCGGTAGCGGCGGGAATATCGCAAATACCTGTTCAGGCGCAGGGTGCTTTGACAAGAGCCGCGAAAATAGACAGTCGGAAAATTCCGTCCACCGGAGAGCTATTGCCCATCATCGGACTCGGGACGTGGCAGACCTTCGATGTCGGTGCGGAAGCGACAGCTCGGGCGCCGCTGGAGGCGGTACTTGGCGAGTTTGCGGCACTTGGCGGAAAGCTCATCGACTCCTCGCCGATGTACGGCAGATCCGAGGAAGTTGTCGGCGATCTGATCGCAGGCCTCGGCCTCAGGCAGCAGCTATTCATTGCCACCAAGGTCTGGATTTCAGGCAAGGCGGCAGGAGTTAAGCAGATGGATGACTCGTTGAAGAAGCTGAGGGCCAACCCTGTCGAATTGCTACAGGTGCATAACCTGCTTGATGTCGACGCGCATCTGGCGACGCTCGCTGAATGGAAGCGCCAGAAGCGCGTTCGCTACATCGGCGTAACGCACTATACAAGTAGTGCTTATGCAGAAGTAGCCAAGGTAATCAGGGCGCATCCGGTCGATTTCCTGCAGATCAATTATTCTGTCGCTGAACGGGCGGCAGAGGAGAAACTGCTGCCGCTGGCGAAGGAAAGAGGTATCGCGGTCATTGTCAATCGGCCATTTGCTGGTGGCGAACTGTTGCGCCGCCTGCGTGCCACGCCGGTGCCGGCATGGGCTGC
>JANMZU010000854.1:0-3071 GCA_031383585.1 Betaproteobacteria bacterium | reverse complement strand
CCACTTATCGGTACCTGGGACGTTTGGCATCGCGCTACCAGGCAGGAAAGAAAATAACCAGATTGCCAACAGGGCTGCGATACTGGCAAACCGGATAGACCGTGAGTTAGACATGCGGCTATTTTAGGTGAAAATTGAAGTTCTGGTGATCGGGTTCGCAGGATGATGGCGCGCGTGCCGAGGACTTTAGCGCAAGCTCCGAAAGCGCGACATTTACATCGCCGCCCAATAGGCCAATTTGCGCGGTTTTCCAGACAAAAATGTCAGGAAAACCGCTCCAGTCCTTGTGTTCGCCTCGCATGTGCGGGCTATTTTACTTGCGGTGGCAGATCCGTACATACACCTTCAAACACTTCAGCCGCCATGCCGATAGACTCGCCCAGCGTGGGATGAGGATGGATGGTTTTACCGATGTCAGTGGGATCGCATCCCATTTCGATAGCGAGCGCGATTTCGCCGATGAGGTCGCCCGCATGCGTGCCAACAATACCGCCGCCGATCACGCGATGGGTTTCGGCATCGACAATGAGCTTGGTGAAGCCCTCATCGCGGCCATTTGCAATGGCGCGTCCCGATGCCGCCCATGGAAACACGCTCTTCCCAAATTTGATGCCCTTGACCCTCGCGCTGTCCTCGGTTTCACCCACCCATGCCACTTCGGGATCGGTATAGGCGACGCTCGGAATCACCCGCGCATCGAAGTGCGATTTCTGTCCAGCGGCGGCTTCAGCCGCGACGTGCCCTTCGTGCACGGCCTTGTGCGCGAGCATCGGTTGGCCAACGATATCGCCGATGGCAAAAATATGCGCCACATTGGTTCGCATCTGCGAATCGACGTTGATGAAGCCACGATCAGTAACCGCAACACCGGCGTTGTCCGCGCTGATTTTCTTGCCGTTCGGTGAACGACCCACGCTCATCAGCACCATGTCATAGCGCACCGGTTCCTTGGGCGCGCTCTCGCCTTCGAAGGTCGCGTATATGCCGTCGGGTTTCGCTTCCACACCCACTGTCTTGGTCTTCAGCATGATGTTGTCGAAACGCTTCTCGTTCATTTTTTGCCAGACTTTGACGAGGTCGCGGTCCGCCCCCGGCATTAATCCGTCGAGCATTTCGACCACGTCAAGGCGCGTACCCAGCGTGGAATACACGGTGCCCATTTCCAGCCCGATGATGCCGCCGCCGATGACCAGCATCTTCTTCGGAATCTCCCTGAGCGCCAGTGCGCCGGTCGAATCGACGATGCGCGGATCGTTTGGGATGAAGGGAAGGCGCATCACTTGAGATCCTGCAGCGATGATGGCCTTCTCGAAGCGGATCACTTTTTTCTCGCCGGTCTTTTCCTGGCCCGTGCCGGTGGTGATTTCCACAACCAGATGATTGGCATCGAGAAACTGACCGACGCCGCGCACGACCTCGACTTTGCGCATCTTGGCCATGCCGCCGAGTCCCCCCGTGAGCTTGCCGACGACCTTGTCTTTCCAGCCGCGTAATTTGTCGAGGTCGATTTCGGGTTTGCCAAAGGTGATGCCGTGAGCTGCAAGGGCAGCGGTCTCATCGGCGACTGCGGCGACATGCAGCAACGCCTTGGAGGGAATGCAACCGACATTGAGACAGACGCCGCCGAGTTGTGCGTAGCGTTCGACGATAACGGTCTTCATGCCGAGGTCTGCTGAGCGGAATGCGGCGGAATAGCCGCCCGGGCCAGAGCCAAGGACGAGCATTTCACATGTGATGTCTACTGTGCCGGCGTAAGAACCTGCTGGTACAGGTCTCGCGGCCTGTGCGGGAGGCGCTGCTTGTAGCTGCGGCGCGGTCTGGTCTGCTCCCGCTGCCTTGGGAGAGGGTTGGGGTGAGGGGTTAGTCGCAGTAGCGGCATCCACCGCCTCCAGCACCAGCACCAAACTCCCCATCGACACCTTGTCACCAATCTTGACCTTCACCTCCTTAACCACACCAGCATGTGTTGAGGGCACCTCCATCGTCGCCTTGTCGCTTTCCAGCGAAACAAGCGAATCCTCCTTTTTAATAGTGTCGCCCGGCTTGACCAGAATCTCGATGACCGGAATGTCGGTGAAATCACCTATATCGGGGACTTTTACGTCAATCAGATTTGCCATCTCCGCCCCTTACAGCACGAGTTTGCGAATGTCGGACATGAGGCTCGCCAGATATGTTGAGAAGCGTGCACCTGAGGCACCGTCGACTACGCGATGATCATAGGAAAGCGACATCGGCAGGATGAGCCGTGGCATGAATTCCTTGCCGTTCCAGATAGGCTTCATTGAGGACTTCGAGACGCCAAGGATGGCCACTTCAGGTGCATTAATGATCGGCGTGAAGAAGGTGCCGCCAATGCCGCCTAACGAAGATATTGAGAAACAGCCGCCCTGCATTTCAGTTGGCGAGAGTTTGCCTTCACGCGCTTTGACTGAAAGCTCAGTCATTTCCTTGGCAATGTCGATGATCGATTTCTGATCGGCGTTTTTGATCACCGGGACCACCAGTCCGTTCGGTGTGTCGGCGGCGAAACCGATATTGAAGTACTTCTTCAGGATCAAGTTTTCGCCGCCCGGCTCAAGTGACGAATTGAACTCGGGGAATTTTTTCAATGTTGCGACACTGGCCTTAATCAAAAACGCCAGCATCGTCACCTTGACGCCTGATTTTGCAATCTCTTCGTTCGTCTTGACGCGGAAGGCTTCGACGTCGGTGATATCGGCTTCATCCTGCTGGGTGACATGTGGAATCATCATCCAGTTGCGGGCGAGATTGTTGCCGGACAATTTTTTGATGCGTGACAACGCACGCGTTTCAATCGCGCCGAACTTGGTGAAATCAACGTGCGGCATGGTTGGGAATGCGAATGCGCCGCCGACCGCCGTGCCAGCAGGTTTGGCTAATTCTGTTTTGACAAAACCTTTAACGTCGTCTTCGTTGATGCGACCCTTGTTGCCCGAACCTTTGACTTTGGTGAGATCGACGCCAAACTCGCGCGCAAGTTTGCGAATCGATGGGCTCGCATTCACGCTCGCGGTGACGACGCCGTGATCTGATGTCGTCGAGGCAGG
>JANMZU010000840.1:0-3185 GCA_031383585.1 Betaproteobacteria bacterium | reverse complement strand
ACCGCGAGTTCCGCCTCTGCGCGGTCTGGTACCACCGAATCGTCGTCGTAACCGTGATATTCATCGGCGCCAACCAACTGGAACACAAGACCTTCGCGACGAGGGACGAACGAAACGCCGTTGTAAAACAGTCCGTACTTGATTTCAGGCTGCGGAATCACCCGCGCCAACCGACCACGCCAAGGTGTAACCGATGTGTCCCCAAGCAGTGTCCGAGCGCCATAGCCGGTGGCGTTGATCAGTGTTTTTTGCGGCAATCTCGCAAACTCTGATGGCGCACCGAATTCGCGGATTTCAATTTTGCCTCCAGCCGACAGGAAATCAGACATGAGCATGCGCGCATAGGCGGCGATGTTAAACATCATCGTCGTGTTTTGACGCAGCAAGCGTGTGCCAAACGTATGTGTCCCCGGCGCGACATCTCTGCCTCTGGGGGCGAGGTCCGGAATTAGTTCGCGTTGCAAGCTTGCCAGCCTTGGACGTCGGACTTCGCTTCCCGCAAAGCGGCTAACGGGTGAAATGCCCCTTACATAATAGCTGTCGAAGTATTCCACCGGTTCACCTGGCAGGCCGACCTGGGTTTGATAGTTTTGGAAAGAGTCACGCGCCTTGCGCTCCCACAATTGCTTGAAAGCGGGCGTTGCGTGTTCCTCGAAGCAGATCCTTGAATCAGGCGACCATAGCCCGGTCGCGAGCGACGAACGGACATTGGGTGGAAGGTCCTTTGCGTAGATGGTGACGCGCACGCCCGCGCGCTGAAGCAGCAGGGCCGACGTGAGTCCCAGTGCACCGCATCCGATGACTGCGATCTCGCGCTCACCAGTCGCCATCGCCTTTTCCACAGCGATGCCTGATGACCCCCAGGAGAGCGACCATCCGCTGCCGCCGTGGCCGTAATTGTGAACGACTGTTTTCTCGCCAATTCCTTCGGCGTCGAGCCTGGGACCTTGCGCGCGGAACGGCCGCGTGCAGACATTGATACCGATTATGCGATCGGTACTTGCGCGGATGGGTGCAAACGCAAGGCCAGGTCCCGGCGACTCGTTGCGCGGCGCAATGCCGCAGCCTTCAAGCAGACTGCCTGCTAACGTAGCGCCCGCGCCAACGATCAATTGGCGGCGACTTATCGAGTGTCGCACGGCTTTAACATCAGGATGAGTAGCGCTCATGCGATTGGCAGGAAGCGTGGAATCTTCGCTTTGAGAAGCTGTACAAGTGCGGGGTCCATGAACTCGTATTCATCAGGAATATCCAGACAGATAACCCTCTGGCTTGTGAGGCTGCGTTTGAATTTGGAAAGAAGCTTCTTTCGGTGTGCCTTTTCCATGACAAAGATGATTTCTGCCCACTCGACAAGCTCGACGGAAAGAGGATTCTCAGCATCGTTATTCGTACCGGCCGACATGCATTCTAGTCCACTGTATTGGGCGAACACCTGTTCTGCGGTAGGGCTCCGAAGACGATTCTGACTGCATACAAAAAGGACGCGCTTCATGTGTTTTTGTAAAGCCTAACGATTTGCATTATTGATCATGTTCGCGGGCACTCGCGAAGTCATTCATGTTGGCGCACAAGCTGACTGACGCTGTAATGCGGTTTGCCCAGCGACACTGGTAGTGTGACGGGAACAGCGCATGCGCACAGCGCCATTCAACGGCCAGTCGGGCAATAGACATTCTTCGGCTCTTCACCGCGCAGGTACTGCAGAGTCTTTTCTTCCGTGGCCTTTCGCACTTCTACCAGTTGCACGCGCTTGCCATACAAGTCATGCAGACTAGTCTCCATATTCCGCCGTACGTCATCGTTCGCACCGAAGGCCTTAAGCCATCGGCGCGCTCTTCCATCGTAGCGAAAATCCACCACCCAGATAGTTGAATTCTTGAAAAATTCAGACATATAAGACTTCTCGCTGGACGTCCAAATTTTTAAATAGGCACGTCACATCACGCACTTCTTGCGCGTCCGCCATATGGAAAATTAGAGGATGTCGATGAGAGGCAGCAGTTGGCCGACTGCTGTCCTAGCACAACTTTTTCGGCCCGTGCAATACGTCAGTATGGCTGCCTGACAATACGCCTAATCTGCATTATGCCGTTTAAGGTCGTCGTCATCGTCGCTGTACTTGCGTCGGTGAAGTCGATCGCAATGCTACCGGCGAAGTTCGAGGTGAACTGGGATGGATCGTAGACAGCACCCAGCCAGGCCGAAGATGCGTGCGAAAAGAGGGTTCCCGACCACACCGTGCCATTCCAGCTGCCGCCCTGTGCAGTAAAGAATGTTGCCTTGCCGCTTGAATCGTAGGTGTACCAGACCGGGAACAGGACACGACCCTGCTGCGCAATGTTCATGCCCCAGCCATCCTCTGCTGCTGTCGCCCACCAGAGGTCGTTGGTGCGCAGGTTAGCGCCTGCCGTTTCTGGTGCAAATGCCTGCCGCTGGATGGCCTTTGTCGCGCTGATCCCGTTGATGGTGTATGCGAGCGTCGCAGTGCTATTGCTGGTGTAGGTGATGCTGGCGGTACCCACCGCCGGCCCGATGACGAATTTGGATTTGTCGTAGGCACTGAATGGAGACGACGTCGGCAGGTATAGCGAACCGGAAAAGACCGTTCCTGCCGCATTGAAGCTGCCTCCCGGCATCACGTACCAGAGTGCCTTGCCGTTCGCGTCGTAGGCAAAAATGACATTGAACTGGATCGGGCCGTGCTGGGTGACTGACATGCCCCAGCCGTTCTCTGCCGGGCCCGCCCACCACATGTCGGTATAGTCGGCTGGGCTGCTGGCGACCACGCGCAAGTCAAATGTTGTCTGCTCCGATACCTTGCCGGATATGTGGCCAGTTGGGTAAAGATACGTCGCGACGTATTGCTTGACGCCGCTGGTTGCAGCTGGCGCCGTCACGGCGCAGGTTGCAACCGCCGAATCAATGGCGTCCGGCAGCAACGAGATTGACCTCTGTGCGCATCCCGCAATCGGCACGCCGTTGTCCGTAAATGTCACCGAGCCCACAGGGTTACTCATCCTGACCAGCGCCGTCAGCGTCGTCGTTCGGCCTGAGGCAATGGGCGGCAATGGTGTGGCGGCGACTGTTAGCACGGCCGTATTCGTCGCGATTGCCTGCGAGATACTCGTTTTGGCTCCGGCATTGCTGGGATCGCCCAAATAGGTGGCGACGTACTGGCGCAA
>JANMZU010000701.1:0-5491 GCA_031383585.1 Betaproteobacteria bacterium | reverse complement strand
GCGCGAGATCCAGGGCATCGAACTCCCAAAGCAAAGTCTAGCATTGGCGGGCACTTTCAGACACTTTTCCCCTGAAAGTACCGCCCGGACTAGAGTTTCGACGTTTCACTATCGTCCCGAGAAATTGGCGCATCAAGCTGTAATCAAACAGTGGCAAGCCAAGTCACTGATTTGCCAGTTATCTGCGCCGGGATTTTGCGGCGCGGCGCAAACAGGAGGCGAAAAAACGGCAGCCTGCGGCTATCCCGCCCAGCCGCAAGCCCCCCAACACTCCACGCCATCTGTATTGCCACGGAACTTCACCAGTTCGCCCACAATCTATCTGCCACATGACAACCATGCGAATTGCAACTTCTAACACCAAGCTTTTCGTCGCCCTCGGCGCGATGCTCGATGCGAACGCGGACCCGGTGCCGCAGTTGGTCGAGTTGGTCGACGCGCTGCGGCCGCGCGATGCAGCGGATTACGAATTCGCCAACAACCGCTTTGCAGAGCTCTGCGAGGCGATCGAGGCAAACGATACGTTGCGTATCGCGCTGCGCGGGCGCGTGCTGGCGCTACTGACGGGACGTCGGCAGGTAAGTTTTTTCTCCGACACCGGCATCCTTCCCAACACCGGCTTTTTCTCCGAGTTGTGGCGGCGCATCGTGCAGCGCATCTTGCCGGCTATTACCGATACGACGTACCTGAAAGATTGCGTCAATTTGCTGTTTCATCGCGCCGACGACTACGAATGGCTGGGCGGCATCACCACCGATTTGAAGGCGCGCTTCTGGCGTTCGCTTGGGATGTCTGACCTACGCGATGAGCCGGCGTTGCTGGATTCGTTTTCGCAAATGCTGGATGCCAGCGACCATCTGGCGACACGTATCGGCGCGATGGGGCTGGAGCCTGAACTTGTGCGCCTCTACCCCCGAATAGAGGAGCGCGACTCGCCATTTTTAGCACTTGCCGTCGAGACCCATCAATTGGCCGCGTCCTACCGCAGCTATCTGGCAGGTGGTGAATCGCCGCTGGAAGACGAACAGCAATTGCTGGTACTGGTGGAGCAATGCCGCGAAGTCATCGACCGTGTACGCGGCCGCGCTGTAACAGTCGGCACCAGCCTGCGCGTGACCTATCTGCTGCGTCGGCTGATGCAAAGCTTGCAACGGCTCGAAACCCTTGTGCGCATTTTGAGTACCCGCCACGAAGTCGTTACTTCATCGGCCGATCAAATGCCGCTGGTGGCGCGCTGGGTGGCGTTTCTGGGCGACGCCATTGAAGGCGAAGCGCGCGGCAGAGGCATACGCTCCCACGTCGGTCGCACCGTCGGCATGCTGGCCTTGCGGATTACCGACAATGCCAGTCGTACCGGCGAGCACTACATTACCTCCACCCGCGTCGAGTACTTCGCGATGTGGCGCTCCGCCATGGGCGCCGGATTCATCGTCGCCTTCATGGCGATCCTGAAAATTTACTCCGCCAGCGCTACGCTGCCGCCGCTCGGTTATGCGCTGGCCTACAGCCTGAATTACTCCTCGCTATTCATGCTCATGCATGTGCTTCATTTGACGCTGGCGACCAAACAGCCGGCAATGACCGCCTCGGCGATTGCCGCAGCGATCAGCGACATTCGCGGTCGCATGAAAGACGTGGAAAAGCTGGCTGGCGTTGTAACTGATGTGATTCGTAGCCAGCTCGCGGCCATCCTCGGCAATGTGCTGGTAGCTTTGCCGACGGCGATGCTGGTTGCGCTGGCAATCGAGCGCGCAACGGGTAAGCCGTTCATGACTGCCGAGAAAGCCCAGCACCTGCTGCACGCCATATCGCCATTCGACAGCTTGGCCCTGTTCTATGCGGGCATCGCCGGCGTCTGTCTGTTCCTGGCTGGATTGATCTCCGGTTATTACGACAATCTCGCCGCCTATGAGCGCATTCGCGAGCGCGTTGAACACATCGGTTGGCTTAGGCGGCTGCTTGGTGAGAAACGCCAGACGCGATTGGCCGTCTACCTGCACGAGAACCTCGGAGCGCTGGCCGGTAATTTCTTCTTCGGCATCATGCTTGGCACAATGGGTACGATTGGTTTCATTACCGGTCTACCGCTCGACGTTGCACACGTCACCATTTCATCAGCCTACTTCGGATTGGCGATTGTCACATTGGATTTTGCAGTGGACTTCCGTACGGTTTTGCATGCACTGCTCGGTATCGGGATGATCGGACTGGTCAATCTTGGCGTCAGCTTCTCGCTGGCACTCATGGTTGCGCTGCGTGCCCGTAGTGTCGCGTTCAGCCAGACAGGAACGCTGATTGCGATCCTGATTGGGCGATTGCGAACCAACTGGAAGCAATTCTTCTGGCCGCAGGACAAGGCTGAAACAAAGATTACGCCGTGACTCGTTTCCTCATTTTTTTCCTGGCAGCTTGGGCCATCGTCGCTGCCGATGCCGCGCCAATGCCGCCTCCAGACACCATCGCCGAGCGCGTCAAACCGTGCCTCGCGTGTCACGCCGCTGAAGGACGCCGCAGCAAGGACGAGTATTACCCACGGCTGGCAGGCAAGCCGCAAGGCTATTTATTCAACCAGATGGTTAATTTTCGCGATGGCCGCCGTCGCAATCGCGCCATGTCGCTGCTAATGCAGCATCTTTCGGACGACTATCTGAGGGAGTTCGCCGCATACTTTGCGTCCTTGGAACCACAATATTCGGCTGCAAAAGGTCAATCCGGCGATGCACCCCTGCTCATCAGCAAGGGCGACCCGGCTAGAAAAATTCCCGCCTGCACGGCCTGTCACGGTAAAGAGCTGCTCGGCGCGTCGCCGAATATTCCCGGGCTGCTGGGTTTGCCCAACGATTACGTCGCCGCACAAATGGGCGCCTGGCGGGTAGATCTGCGTCGCGCACCGGCGCCAGACTGCATGGGTGAGATCGCCAAACAACTTACCGATGTCGAAGTTAACAGTATCGCGCGATGGCTGGCCGCTCAACCGCTGGCGCCTGGCTCGCGTCCTGCAACGGTGCTGAGCGAGGCACTGCCGGTCAAGTGCGGCAGCGTGCCAGCCACTGCGCTTTCGGCTAGCAAACCATGAAGCGCCTGTTGTTGAAATTTATCGGCGCAGCGATGCTGTTGGCTGCAATGTCGGTGGTTTATATCGTCTGGAACGAACGCGATGCCGATTCGCTCGTGGCCCCGATAGCCTCTGCCACCAGCCTCTCAGAACTGCAGGCACGCGGCGCCTATCTTGCACGCGCTGGCAATTGTGCGGGCTGCCACACCGCACAAGGCGGATTACCCTACGCCGGTGGGCGTGAATTAACGACACCGTTTGGTACCTTCGTCACGCCCAACATCACCGCTGACCCGAACACCGGCATCGGTGCGTGGACCGCGCAGGATTTCTGGCGTGCCATGCATCACGGCAAGGGCCGCGACGGCAAGCTCCTGTATCCGGCATTTCCGTACACCGAGTACACCAAAGTCACGCGCGAAGATTCCGACGCCCTGTTCTCACATTTGCAGACGATTGCCCCAGTCGCGCAGGCCACAGCAGCGGATCGCCTGAAGTTTCCGTACAACATGCGCGCATTGCTCTACGTTTGGCGCGCTCTGTATTTCACGCCGGGCACCTATGCGCCGGTAGCGAATCAAAGCGCCGAATGGAATCGAGGTGCTTATCTGGTGCAAAGCCTCGGCCATTGCAATGCATGTCACTCAACCAGAAATGTGCTCGGTGCCGCAGGCGGCGCCGCGCTCGGCGGCGGCCAGGTGGCCGGCCGTAGCTGGTACGCGCCTTCGCTTACCGCGCGTGCGGAAGCGGGAAATGCCGATGTGCCGCTGGAAGAAATTGTCTCTCTGTTATCCACCGGACGTTCCAGCAGATACGCCGCGTCCGGGCCAATGGCCGAGGTGATCGCGCAAAGTCTGCAGCACTTGAGCGGCCCGGACGTCCGCTCGATGGCCATCTACCTGAAATCCCTACCCGACGGCAGTGCGCCACCGGCGGTGCCTGCGGAACTTACCGCAGACGCGAACCAGCGCATCGCCAAAGGCGGCAAGATTTACGAGCAGCATTGCAAGGATTGCCATGGGACTTCCGGCGAAGGCGCCGCCAACGCGTATCCACCGTTGGCAGGCAACCGCAGTGTCACCCTGCCCTCTGCGCTAAATACCATTCGCAGCGTGCTTGACGGCGGGTTCGCACCTGCCACCATCGGTAATCCGCGCCCCTATGGCATGCCGCCGTTCGCGCATGCATTGAGCAGCGACGAAGTCGCGCTGGTGGTTTCCTATGTACGCAACGCGTGGGGGAATCGCGCAAGTCTGGTGAACGCGATTGAGGTGGATCGGAGTGGGAGTGATTGAGTAACACGGCGCGCATTTGTGCGCTGCCGCACTGACACCTCCGCCAGTTACCCGTATACCTGACTGCTGCGCAGGTGTTCGCGTCTGGTTCCTGGTCGCGAACAGGATTGCGCCCAATCATTCATCAGAGGACGCTCAATGTTCAAACATATCTTGATTTGCACCGACGGTTCAGCGTTAGCGATCAAAGCCGCCAAGGGTGGCGTTGCGCTCGCGAAAGGGCTAAAGGCAAAAGTCACCGCCTATTACTCGATCGAAGACCTGTTGCCGATCTATTCGGAAGGCTATGCGTTCGACCAAAAGACCATAGACGGGTTTGAAGACGGTATTCGTATCGCCGCGCAAAAGCGCGTCGACGCAGTTGGCAAGCTTGCCAAGGCAGCCGGCGTGACCTTCTCCACGCTGGTAACCAAAGCGGATTCTGCAGATGAGGGCATTATTCAGGCTGCGAAAAAGGCGAAATGCGACGTGATCATCATGGCCTCGCACGGCCGCAGCGGCATCGCCAAACTATTCATGGGCAGTGTCACGCAGAACGTGCTCGCGCACTCCAAGTTGCCGGTTATCGTCTATCGCTGATATGGCGCCCCGCAGTTGCAACATGGCAGCGCATTGACCGTATACATTGAGCAATGACGCGCTCCGTGGCGCGTTTTTGCCCTGAAATGCCCGTGCCTGCTGGGATTAGCCAGACTGAATGCGCCTGCACACTTATTCCATTTCTACTTCTTTAGCGCACTAATTTACTGGGCCGGCAAAAAAATTCGTCATTCCAGCGGAGGCGGGAATCCAGCGTCTCTTTACGCAAAGTCACTGGGGTGAAGGCGTGCCTTCACCATTCGCGGGGACGACGAATGTTTGATATTTCCACCAGTCGTTTATTGAACTAATGATCGAGAAACAGAATTACAAGGGGTGAGTTTTTCCGAGTGAATCGGAAAATACAGGCGACGTTGTGGCGCTGCGTTTCACCATCATTTGGTGAACCGCAAACGGGCATCCACCAGGCGCGCCGCTACCCCTCCACTACCTCATCTGTCCAGACCTTGAAACTTGCCAGCGTGTTCGGCCCAAATGTATTGCTGATCGCCACATCTGCCGCATCACGGCCACGGGCAATCAGGACGCGCCCGATACGCGG
>JANMZU010000673.1:0-2583 GCA_031383585.1 Betaproteobacteria bacterium | reverse complement strand
TTGCGCCTCCAGACTTGCATTGGTAGTGATGTGAAATCTGCATTGGCCCAAGTGCTTGATCCTAGTTTACTGCGAAGGCGATGTGTCGCATCCTTCGTTGTCGATGCTGAATGGCTATCAGAGCGGAAAGCGCTGCCGATGCACAATCGCAACAATGAATCCGTCCTTTGATCTGCTAGGTGGCCAATATGAACCCAGAAAAGATTAACGTCGAACTGCCATTCGCGGCTTCACATGAATACCGAAATCTCTTCCAGCGACTTTCGCGAAATCGCCGGTACCATTGCTCCCGCTGCGGGGAAGCCCACCACCAGCAACACAAACGGGCGCTCATTGTCGGGTCGTGCGAGGATCGAGTTAAGGAACGCCATCGGACTTGGCGTGTGTGTGAGCGACGCCAGCCCGGCATGATGCAGGGCGGCAATCAGGATGCCGGTTGCGATGCCGACCGAGTCCACCGGGTAGTAGCGCTTCTCCCGCTCGCCAGTGGCATTGACTCCATAGGCTTCATAAAAAATGGCAATCAGCCAGGGTGCCGTTTCAAGAAACGGTTTGGAGGCATCGGTGCCAAGCGGCGCGAGTGCGGCACGCCATTCCTCGGTCGCACGCCGCTCATAAAATTCGCGTTCCTCAGCTTCGGCTGCCACGCGTATTGTCTTTTTTATGATGGCATCACTGATCGCTACAAACCGCCATGGTTGCTGGTTGGCGCCACTGGGAGCACAGCCCGCTGCACGCAAACAACTCTCGATAACATCGCGCGGCACCGGTTCAGAAGAGAAGTCGCGCACCGTACGGCGCCGGTTGATCTCATTGTGGAATGCCTGTGCATGGTCGCGCATCTCGATAATCGGCATGCGGGTAAATTCGAGCGGCAGGTATCTCGCTGACATGGAATTTCCTACAGTTGCAGTTGTAATATTTGCCAGAATGCCATGGTTTCGCAACTTCTCCGCATGCAGCCTGTCGGTAACTTTGATCTTTTTGTTATTTTGCAGCGTGGTGTTTCTGAACTCCCGAAGCATGACTTAAAGTCGAGCGGGGAGAGCCGAGAAATGACCGTTTTGGGTGTCCGATGATTAGAGATGCGATTGCACATTGCAGCCGTTTTCGTTACGTGAAGCCTGTGTGGCTCTGCGCCGTGCTTTGCTTCGGCTGGCAGGCCCACGCGATAGAAATCCGGGGACTCGTGGACCTGCGAGTGGGCAGTAGCGATGCCGACCGCAGCTGGACGCGCGACGGTCTCGACAAGACCCGCGTTGACCGCAACTCTGACGGTATCAGGCTGGGACAGGCTTTCTTGCGAGTTGACGGCGATGTCACAAATGACGTGAGTGCATCGGTGGTGGTGAGTGCGAGCGATGATCGCCGTCGACTTTTGGACATTAACGAAGCCTGGCTAGGCTGGAATCCAGTGCCGTCGAGCGCTTGGAAAACGCGCGTAAAGCTCGGCGCATTTTTTCCTGTATCCAGCCTCGAAATCGATTACGACAGCATCGGCTGGACACCCGCCCGCACCATCTCCAGCTCGGCCATCAATAGCTGGATTGGTGAGGAGCTGCGTACCCAGGGCGTGGAACTCACCATGACGCGCAAGGGAGTCACCAAGACCTCCCCACATGACTACGGCTTTACGCTGGCATTGTTTGGTCGGAACGATCCGATCGGTAGTTTGCTCGCTTGGCGCGGCTGGTCAATCAGCGACCGCATCACGGGGCTTTCGGAGTCGATCCGGTTAGCTGATCTGCCCGTGTACCGCTCGGGCGGTGAATTGCCACTACAAAGCCGATCTATCCGCATCGCACGCGAGATCGACAATCGTCCTGGTTTTTACGTCGGCGCGCACTATTCCTATAAAAATTGGTTGAGCCTAAGCGCGTTGCACTACGACAATCGGGGGGACCCGCTAATCATTAAGAATGGTCAGTACAGTTGGAATACCCGCTTCAATCATTTGAGCGCACGCATACAGCCGGACGACAAGTGGCAGCTCCTGTTTCAGGCGCTTCATGGCGAAACCATCATGGGGCCAAATGCGGTGCGCTTGCGCTACACGGCGTGGTACGCGCTGGTGAGCCACCCACTTGGCGTGGGTAGTCTGGCGGCTCGCGTTGATCGATTCAGCGCAAAGGAACATCGCGCCGATTCTCTTCCTTCCGACCCGAATGGCGAGAGTGGCCGCGCGCTGGCGATCGCGTACAGCTGGCCGCTAAGCCCATCGGTGTCGTTGGTCACTGAGGCCCTGCACGTAAAAAGCGACAGGATTGCGCGTATTCTGATCTTTGATCCGCCAACCAAGGCTGAAAAAAGCCTGACCGCCTCGATTCGATGGCAATTTTGAGGTGCGCGACGAGAGGGAAACTCCACTATCTGCGCGGTCTTTCAGGTGTTTTCCGTCCGAAAAGCGCGCCAGTGCTCGTGTATTCAATTTTTATTATGACACTCCGCTGCCGCCGCCAATTTCAAATGTTAGGATTGCGTCTCTATGAAGACACGCCTCTATTTCGCCCTCTGGCCCGACGACGGTATACGTCTGCAGCTTTCTCGTTACCGACTACAACTAGCCCGCGAGGGCGATGGCCA
>JANMZU010000560.1:0-2784 GCA_031383585.1 Betaproteobacteria bacterium | reverse complement strand
CCGCGTCAGCAATGTCGTCACTTTCAGCGAGACGCATCGCATGCCTGAGGCGGGCAATTTTGTTTTCCTTGATCACCGACGGCGCCGAGGCGTTGAAGCGCAACACGGCCGGCATGACGATAGCGTTCAAGGTGCCATGGTGCAGTCCGGTCTTGCCGTCGATTTTCAGGCCACCCAACGGATGCGACAGAGAATGCACCGCGCCCAGCCCTTTCTGGAACGCCATCGCGCCCTGCATGGATGCCGACATCATATTCAGTCGCGCATCGACATTGCTGCCGTCTCTGGTTGCGGTTTCGATGCTGGCCCAGGCGCGCTCCAGCCCATCCAGTGCAATGCCGTCGGCTGGCGGATTGAACGCGGCCGACAGAAAAGTTTCCACGCAATGCGCAATCGCATCCATGCCGGTGGCGGCCGTGAGGTAAGGCGGCAATCCCAGCGTGAGCAGGGGATCGCAAATGGCGGAGCGGGGCAGCAAATGCCAGGCGTGGAAACCGAGCTTCCGGCCATCATTGAGAATGACGATGGAACCGCGTGCCACTTCGCTGCCGGTGCCGGAAGTCGTGGGCACCGCGATGACCGGTGCCGCCGCAGCTGTGATGCGCAGGCTACCGCCTTCGATGGTGGCATAGGTTTTCAATTCACCGGGATGGGTGGCCAGAATCGCGGCGGCTTTGGCCAGATCGAAACCGCAACCAGAGACGGCAGCAATGTCGATGCGCGACTGAATATGATGTCGGCATCCATGCAGGGCGCGATGGCGTTCCAGAAAGGGCTGGGCGCGGTGCACTCGCTATCCCATCCCTTGGGTGGTCTGAAAATCGACGGCAAGACCGGCCTGCACCACGGCACCTTGAACGCCATCGTCATGCCCGCCGTGCTGCGCTTCAACGCCTCGGCGCCATCGGTGATCAAGGAAAACAAAATTGCCCGCCTCAGGCATGCGATGCGTCTCGCTGAAAGTGACGACATTGCTGACGCGGTCACCCGCATGTGCGCCAGACTTGGCTTGCCACCCGGACTGGAGCAGGTCGGCGTGAAGAAAGACATGTTTGATTTAGTGATTCAAGGTGCGATGGTCGATCACTGCCACAAAACCAATCCGCGCGAGGCAACGCCGGAACAATACCGCCAACTGCTGAACGACTCCTTTTAGCGTTATGTCTGCAACCTTTGACGACTAAACCAATGACGCAAAACTCGATTGCTGAACTCGAAACCCCGGCCCTGCTATTGGAAGAAGGCCGCATGAAAAAAAATATCGCCCGCATGCGCGACCAGCTCACCAAATTGAAAGTGAGTTTCCGCCCCCACGTCAAAACCGCCAAGTGCGTCGAGGTCGCGTTGGCCATGTGCGGCGGCATACCCGGTCCAATCACGGTGTCAACGTTGCGCGAGGCCGACTATTTCGCCGACCACGGCTTTACCGACATCCTTTATGCGGTTGGTATTACTGCGAACAAAATGGAGCACGTTGCCAGATTGCTGAAGCGCGGCGTGAAGCTCACCGTCATCCTCGACAACCAGGATGTGGCAATCACGTTAGCGAGCCACGCCAAGTCTCTGCCCCACACATTGCATGCCCTGATCGAGATCGACTGTGACGGGCATCGTGCCGGCATACCTCCCGAGAGCCTGGATCTGCTGACGGTGGCAAAAACCCTTGCCGACGGCGGCGTGATCGTTGCCGGCGTGATGACGCATGCCGGCGGCTCCTACGACTGTCGCGGTGACGTCGCGCTGCAGACAATGGCCGCGCAAGAACGTGACCGCACCGTACGCGCCGCCATGCGCCTGCGCGAAGCAGGACACGCAGCACCCGTAGTCAGCGTCGGCTCTACTCCCACCGCTTTGTTCGCCCGCGACCTAACCGGCGTGACCGAAGTGCGCGCCGGCGTATTCGTGTTTTTCGACCTCGTCATGGCGGGTTTGCATGTCTGTGCCGTCGACGATATCGCCGTCTCCGTGCTCACCACCGTCATCGGCCATCAGCGGGAGAAAGGCTGGACAATTATTGATGCCGGCTGGATGGCAATGTCCCGTGACCGCGGCACCCAAGCGCAGCCCATCGATCAAGGATTTGGTCTGGTGTGCGATATCAATGGCAATTCGCTGGATGACTACATCCTGGTTTCTGCCAACCAAGAGCACGGCATCATCGCGCATCGCGACGGCAGCGTGAATAAGGCGCTCGCGCTGAAAGTCGGCACACTATTGCGGATCATGCCCAATCACGTGTGCGCGACGGCGGCTCAGCATGCGCGATATCACGTGGTTAATGGGTCGGCGACGATTGAGACGACTTGGGAGAGAATTGGTGGATGGTAGTGTTCTAGCGTCCGCCAAAAGCAAAAAAGCCCGTAAACGGGCCTTTTTGTTTGGCGCGAACACGAATTTCTACTCCGCTTTGACCACGTCCCGCTTGACCAGCGAGCCGTAGCGCGGCGCGGCAACGTCAGGAACACGCGCAGCCTTGCCGGGGGCTTTCGGCGGCTGGCCAGTTGGCGGTGGCAGTGACATGACCGGGCGGCTGGTGCCGTGAGCTTGTTTAACGGCGGCGGGCGCGTCGACTTCAGCGACAACACTCTTGTCAGCAGCAGTTTTACGCGGTGTTTTCGCTTTTGCTGCAGGTTTGGCTGGCTTGGTACTATTCACTTGAATGGCCTTTCGCGGGATGATCCCGATTAACTGGGATAATCGAGTATTGTACAGGAGCAGCCAATGCTAGACTTTGCTTTGGGAGTTCGATGCCCTGGATCTCGCGCCAAGAGCAGCGTTGGCGCT
>JANMZU010000519.1:0-1560 GCA_031383585.1 Betaproteobacteria bacterium | reverse complement strand
ACTGAAAACTCGCCAAACGCAGCGCTTTCTACCGAGGTCAACTCACCGGCTCCTGAGTTACCGCTTGTCACTAACGACTTGGTTTGGGTTCCGACCCCTGTTATGGCTCGGTGCCTCGGTGATTTTGGAGGATGGAGCACGGAGACTTGGAGGCGCAAACTCAGCGACCCACCCAAATGGATGCGAGGCGATAGCCGGTTGCGACGCGGAGCGCAGGGCGTGCGCGCAAATGCGTGGCAGCCGGTCTTTCTCATTGATGTAATCATTCAAAGGCGACCGGACGGGAAGACCAATGTTGACTCCGCGCGAAGACGATTCTCCAATAGCGCTAGTCTGAAGCCTTGGCTCGACGCTTGGGATGAACACTCCGCACTGATGTATCCCTCTTCTTGAAACCCCGCTTTAAAACCCCGATTTCTCAGCTTCAATCTGCTCAAACCCGCATGTAGCCTTGCTTCGCAAAACCCCGTTGTTCGATTTAAAAAGCCGGGGTTTTTAGTCTTCCGACACCTTATGCAATGCGCCGCATCGCAAAGGAATACGAAAGGCTTACATGGAACTTTTAGATACCAACGAAGCGGGCACTTTTCTCAATACGCCTCCTAAAACTCTTGTCGCATGGCGTTGCACGAAACGGGTGAAAATTCCCTACGTTCGCGTTGGCGGCAATATCAGGTACAAAAAATCAGACTTGGAAGCGTTTATCGCTGCGAATGTCTGCGACGCTGATGCTTCGAACGGTGGCGAGTAATGCTCACCTCTATTCAAGCCGCAAACAAGACAAAAGGCGCAGCCCCCGACCAAGAGAACGCGCCTTCCGTGACTAACGGAACGAATCATAACGCTGATCGCGCAGCAGAAAAAGCTTTCTGCACGCTTTCGGCCAGGTTCGCCGTGGCCGGTCATACGCTCTACCGAACCGTGAACGCTGACGGGACGATGCTTTATCTCGCCGGCAAATGGGGCTATTTCCGCGAATTGAAAAGTCTTGAGGCCGTAGCAGCATTTCTCATGCTGATTGGCGGTCAAGCATGATGCGCGCGCCGCTGCCACCGGGCGCGCGGGATGTTGTCACCAAGCGAGATCACGGCATCCTGTTGAACGATATGTACGTGGCGTGTGGTTGGGTGAGCCCAGCGCTTAAACAGCGCGTAGCGCCGCGCAGATTTTCGGCGATGCATCCTAGCGTCTACGACTCCGCGCACGCCATAAGCACACCGGAGACGGCGAAGCGATACCGTTGGGATTGGGTGGTTGGTTTGTCGATCCTGCTGTGGGCAGAATCGCCGACGCAAGCGACGATACTGGAAACTGAAGCCGCGCCGTTGATCCTTGCCTCGAAACCGCTGTTGCTGCAACTGTGGCGTGTGTATCGCGGGCCGCACGAGCCTATCGAATTCATGAAGTTGTCGACACTGTGCGAGGTGCAACATGCAGGTTGAAGCACCACTGCGACCGGCACCCGCGCAACAGGCCGTGGCATGGCAAAAGCAGCAAGCCCTCTTGATCGCAGCGAGCCATGCAGGGCAATGAGATAACCGGCCAGCGGCATGATCGCCC
>JANMZU010000507.1:0-5962 GCA_031383585.1 Betaproteobacteria bacterium | reverse complement strand
AAAGCCCTCCGCCCCATCTCCAGCACCGCTTGCAGCTGGACGTATTTGGCTGGTCCGACGCCGTTGATTGCACACAACTCGGATTGGGTCGCAGAAAATAGCCCCGCCAGATTTCCAAATTTACGCACAATTTCGCGCGCCAGATCGACCGCACTCTTGCCCTTGACGCCGACTCTGAGGAAGATGGCTAGCAGCTCCGCATCTGACAACGCCCTAGCTCCCTGCTTCAGTAAACGTTCCCGCGGCCGCTCGTCTTCAGGCCATTCTGTAATCGACATGTGTCTGATTTTTCCTGTGTAAAATGCTCTGATGGCTAAGAAAACCGTAAAGAAAACTGTTCGCGTGGTGCTGGGAATTACCGGTGGTGTGGCTGCCTACAAATCAGCAGAATTAACGCGTTTGCTGCGCAAAGCTGACATCGAAGTACAAGTTGTGATGACCGAAGCTGGCGCGAAATTCATTACGCCAGTGACGATGCAAGCTCTCTCCGGCAATCCTGTATTCATGGACGCCTGGGACAACCGCATCGACAACAACATGGCCCATATTGAATTATCTCGCGCCGCCGACGCCATCCTGATAGCCCCCGCTAGCGCTGATTTTATTGCCAAACTCGCCAACGGCTTTGCCAATGACCTGCTTTCAACGCTTGTCCTCGCGCGGCAGCCGACATGCACTTTGCTGGTCGCACCCGCCATGAACCGCGAGATGTGGGAAAACCCCGCCACCCAGCGCAACATCGCGCGCCTGCTAGCAGCTGGCGTTACGATTCTGGGGCCGGACCTAGGCGAGCAGGCATGTGGGGAAAGTGGAATGGGCCGTATGCTGGAGCCGGCTGCACTGCTTAGCGAAATACTGGGACTCAGCGCCAGTGGTTCGCTATCCGGCAAACATGCGCTTGTGACAGCGGGCCCCACCTTTGAACCAATCGATCCGGTGCGCGGAATCACCAACTCTAGTTCCGGGAAGATGGGTTACTCGGTTGTACAAGCTCTTACCGCAGCCGGAGCCACCGTTACGCTGATCAGCGGCCCCACCGCGATTGCGCCACCAACCTGCGCAAGATTTCTGCGCGTAGGCACAGCCCTTCAGATGTTAGAGGCAGTTAAGGCCAACTTAGCCGGTGTTGACATGTTTTTCAGTGTTGCCGCCGTCGCCGACTACACGCCGGCTGCACCGCAAACTCACAAAATCAAAAAGGCGGACGCAAATCTGCTCATCGAGATGATCCCAACGCTCGATATTCTCACGTGGGTTGCTGCGCAAAGCAACCCACCCTTCTGCATCGGCTTCGCCGCCGAGAGCGACAACGTCGTTGAATATGCAATTAAAAAGCGGAAAAACAAAGGAATTCCTCTCATCGTAGCAAATCTAGCAATGACTGCAATCGGTGCCGACGAAAACGAGATTACATTGATTGATGATGCAGGCGAGCACCCGGTTCCGAAAGGGCCAAAGTCGGCAATCGCCAGAATCATCGTCGAACACGCCGCCCGACTGCTCGCGCTACGAGCCCGCAATAACCAACCTTGAAGTCCGTGAAACATGCATAAGCTCGATGTCCGTGTACTCGATAAAAGGCTCTTGGACCAACTGCCGCAATATGCAACGAAAGGCTCGGCTGGCCTGGACTTGCGCGCCTGTGTCGACACCCCGATCACGCTCAAACCAGGCGAAACCACTCTGATACCGTCGGGCATCGCCATTCACCTGGACAATCCGCAATACGCAGCGATGATCCTTCCCCGCTCCGGCTTGGGCCATAAACACGGGATTGTGCTCGGCAATCTGGTCGGCCTAATCGACTCTGATTACCAAGGGCAGATATTCATCTCGACATGGAATCGCGGCCAAGCCGAATTTACCATCCAGCCCATGGAGCGCATTGCGCAACTGATCATCGTGCCGGTGCTGCAAGTCGAATTCAATGTGGTCAGCGATTTCGTGGCTTCAAATCGCGGCGAGGGTGGTTTTGGCAGCACCGGCAAGAAATAGATTCAAAGAAATGAGTGCTTCCGTCAGCACTAATTCGCAAACGACCGTTACTGATGGACTGCCAGTCCAAAACCGCATGTCTTTCATGAGAACCCAATGAATTCACGTCACTTGCGTCACGCAGCGTTTGCCATCGCCGCATTGTTTGTAATGTTTCCGGTAACAGGCTTTGCCGATTCGCCAACAGCTCCTCAGGGCAAGCCGCAGACTGGTCTCCCGGTGATCACGTTAATGGTCGGCGGACAGACCGTGCGAGCAGACATCGCCAATACCAATGCCACGCGTGAAATCGGCTTGATGTTTCGTCAAAAGATGGCAAAACAGGAAGGAATGCTTTTCGTCTTTCCAGAGTTGGGCTATCACGCGATGTGGATGCGAAACACGCTGATCCCGCTATCGGTTGCCTATGCCGACGAAAGCGGGGTGATTCTTTCCATTCACGAAATGCAGGCGCTGTCCGAGGTGGCGCACCAAGCGGCGGGGCCAGCGCGCTACGCACTCGAGATGAACGCAAACTGGTTTGCTGGCAACAAAGTAAAAGTTGGTGACACGATCAAAGGGCTGGAAAGGGCGCCAAAGCCTCGTTAGGGAGAACGGCGGGGTGACTGAAAGAGACTTAGAGCGTCACCAGAGGTGATGAAGAAGGACTTGGCGGCAGCTGTGCAGTTGCTTTTGTTTAGATGATGCCACTAATCCCCGGCTGCGTAGACTCCTCGGACGCCGAACACCATCGAAGTCGCCATAGCGACTGTCGGCAACCTCGCGCGGCTGCTGCCGCCACCAGTCGCTCGCCTCGCTAACATTTAATTGGCTCGAAACCCCCTATGGCACCATCGTTGATCAAATCCGTCGCTCCGGGACAACCGCTGATATGGCTGAGGCGCGGCTGGGCTGACATGGTGCGCTGCGGGTGGGTTAGCGTTGCGCATGGTGTCGCCGTCGCGGCCTTTGGTTTGCTGCTGTTGCTGATCGCGCGCGATCGGTTCTGGTTGCTGGCCGGCGCTTTTTCAGGGTTTCTTGTGGTCGCGCCGGTACTCGCGACTGGGCTCTACGCGCTGAGCCGCGCGCTGGAGCGAAATGAAGCCGCTGATGTCGCCCTGTTGGTCCGCACCTGGACGCGCTGGGGCGACAACCGCCGAACCGACCCGGCAGGCTATTGGTGCCTGGTGCGGTTTGGGCTGTTGCTGGCGCTTGCCGGCACCGGCTGGGTGATGACGTCGGCCGCCTTCATCACGCTTTACGCGCCGTTGCCGATCAATGGTCCTGCGGACTTCTTGCGCCACATCGTGATCGCGCCAAACCATTATGTGTTCGAGCTGTGGCTGCTATTAGGCGGTCTTCTCGCCGCGCCGGTGTTTGCCTCCAGTGTGGTATCGATACCGCTGTTGCTGGATCGGCAGGTCAGCACGCTGCAGGCGGTGCTCATCAGCTGGAGCGTAGTGATGGCTAATCCGCTGCCAGTGGCGATCTGGGCAGCATTGCTGATGGGTTTGACGTTGGCCGGATTTGCGACGTTGCTGGTCGGTCTCGTATTGATCATTCCGCTGCTCGGACACGCCAGCTGGCACGCCTACCGTGACTTGGTCGATGCGGAAACGCTGACATCGCGTATCGGCGCCGGGGATTCAAGGTGATCTTTGGTTTCACCGAGGCGCAGATCTCGACATTTGGGCTCACTTTCGGCATCGGGGTCTTCATGCTCTACATGGTGTTCATCATCGGCCAACTTGCATGGGAGAGCAAAGCCGGCAAGCTGGGCGCGTTCGTGCTCTTCTTGGCACTCGGATTCGGCATGCTCGGCTTTATCGCAAAGTTCGTGATCCAGTGGGCGCTCTCCAAGTGAAGGAGCCTCATTCAGCCATTGCGTTTTTAAGTGCGATATTAAGAGACAAACCACGCTTGATTTTCCCAGCACAACCGCCGCCCCCAGATGGATGCTGAAGCTTCGTGAATACTGAATAAATGGCGATCACTCCCGCGCGCGCCGCGCCGGCCAATCACCAACTCGTCATCGCCCTCTCCGTCACCCAACTAGTCGCATGGGGCAGTTGCTACTACGCCTATGCCGTGTTGATGGAACCGATTCAGGCGGCACTCGGCATCTCAAAAAGCACCGCAGCAGGCGCGTATAGCCTTGGCCTGCTGGTGATGGGTTTTACCGCAATCCCGGTCGGCATGTTGATTGATCGCGGCCGGCACTTTGCGGTGTTGATCGGCGGCACCGTCGTGACCATGCTCGGGTTGCTGCTGCACGCCGCCATCGATCAGGTCTGGCAGCTTTATGCGGTGTGGACGTTGATCGGGGCTGGAATGGCGGGCACGCTATACGAGTCTGTGTTTGCGTTTCTGATTCGCGCCTTTCCGCATGACTATCGGCGTCGCATCACATTTGTGACTTTGCTTGGCGGGCTTGCCAGCACGGTGTTCTGGCCGCTGACGACGCTGCTGCTGGCGACACTCGGTTGGCGCGGTGCGTTGGTCGGGCTGGCAGTGCTGCAGCTATTTGGTTGCCTGCTGTGTCATTTTTTCTACCTGCCGCGACAACTCCCGCCGCGTCCGCATGGGTGCGATCACGATACGGATCAGGCTAACAAGCGCGCGTCAGTGAAAGAGATGCTGCGATCGCGCCCTTTCGTGCTCCTCACCATCTCGTTCACATTGCAGTCGATCGTGCTGGCTGGACTCACCGCGCACATCATCGGCCTCCTTTCGGCACTCGGTGTTGGTGCGGCGATCGGCTTGATCGCGGCGGCGTCGGTCGGTGTGATGCAAGTGCTGGGCCGTGTGCTGCTGCTGGCGGTCGATTCGAAATTTCATCACTCAACTATCGCCAATTTTGTGACTTGGTTGATACCAGCTGCCGCGATCACACTTCTGCTGCTTGGCATCAGTCCGTGGCTGGTGTTTCTTTATGCCCTCCTGTTCGGTGCGGGCAACGGCATGATGACGATTGTGAAAGGCACCGCAACAGCGGATTTGATCAGCAAAGAGCGGGTGGCCATGCTCAATGGTGTGATGGCCCCGCCGATGGCCATTGCGCGTGCTATCGGACCGGTAATGGTGGCGACGCTGTGGGATTATTCTGGCAGTCCCCATGCGGCGGTGGTAGCGATTGTGCTGCTGGCATCGTTGGGGGCGATGACCTTGATGGGGGCTTATCATGCAGCGGGGCGATAGCAGGGTTATGCTTTTCTAGTATTCCTCCAATACTTGCCGATGATTGGTTCGTCTATGACAATTTGGAATCCAAAGCGCCGACGCTCATCGCGACTGGCACAGATAATACGACCAATGATTTTCACGGGCTCGAATCGTGAATCGCAGATCGCCATTCCGCGAGCCTCCAAAGGCAATTCCGTCCTAAACACCGCACCAATGCTGGGCCTCCGTCGGTAATATCTCTACCGCGACTCCGGCGCCCGCCACTCCCATTCCCGCCACCCCTTCAACATCGGGAAATACAGCCCCAGCCTGATCTCGCGCGGCTGAGATTCGCCATTCAGCGCACTCAAGACCGCTGCATACACGTCCAGTTGAGCGCGATAACGGCTCTGTTCATTGTCTAGAAATGCCTCCACATCGCCGCCATCGTGGCTACCGGTCTTGAAATCGATAATCCAACGCACGTTGTTGGCGTCGACGAACGTCCGGTCAATCGCGATATTGGCTAACTTGCCCTCATGAACGCCGGTGAGGCGCCACTCCGCGCGCGCACGGGTGTGTGCCTGCAGGGCCCAGGCGCCTCGGGTGTCGGCGAGTGTGTTCGTCACGCAGCCCAGGCGATATCCGTCATTGTGTAGTGATGCCAACGTCGATAGTGATCCGCTGTCGCAACGCAGGCTATCGATCTCCGTGGCGAAGAGCGGCGGCGTGATTTCGCTCAGCAACTCATCGCTCAACTCAATCCCCAACGCTCAACACGCCTGATCCACCCACAGGGAACTCGGCGGCTGCTCCAGCATCGGTC
>JANMZU010000502.1:0-9529 GCA_031383585.1 Betaproteobacteria bacterium | reverse complement strand
AACTGATCCCGCGGTCGGCATGCAGATGATGCGTGCTGTTGCAGGACGGATTCGCTATATGAATGGATTGCTTGCATAGGCTTTCATACGCCGGCGAATGATGACGCCAAGAAATCGTTCATCCGCATCCCTGTCGAACTTTCCAAATCCTACCGCCTGATCAACCACGGCCCCACGGTGCTTGTCACCAGTGCCCACGCCGGACGGCGCAATGTGATGGCAGCCGCATGGAATACCGGGCTCGAGTTCAGCCCGGCAAAAAATCGTGGTGGTGATCGATAGAAATACCTGGACGCGGGAGTTGGTGGAGGCATCCGGTGTGTTCGCACTCAATGTGCCGTCGCGTGCGCTGGCGCAGGCCTCGCTGGCGGTTGGCTCGTTAAGTGGTCGAGACATTGACGAGGGGGACAAATTTTCACGCTGCGGGATGGAGACTTTCGCCGCATCGAAAATCGACGCTCCGCTGGTCGAAGGCTGCGTCGGCTGGATGGAATGCAAGGTCTTCGACGAGCCGCACAATCAGAATACCTACGACCTGCTCATCGGCGAAGTCGTCGCTGCTTGGGCCGATCCGCGGGTATTTTCAGACGGGCATTGGCACTTTACGGATGACGATTCGCTGCGCACGATCCACTACATCGCCGGCGGCAACTTCATGAGTATTGGCGAATCGTATGAGGTGAAATTTTGAGACACAAGCAATGGCGGGGACTTTCAGCCATTTTCTGCTCGAAACGCCCGTCAATTATGGCGTTTCAGAATTGGTAGGGCGAACCCCTGTCATCGCAATTCACGGCGACTGACGTGCAAAGAACGCCCAGATTACACTTGGCCCATCAGGCGCCATGGGAGACGGACCCAGTAGTCTCGGGCGGCGCCAATTCGGCTGCGGGAGACCATGTCCACCGCCGTGAATAGCGACGAGTTCCACCTCGGCGACGGTGCCGCCATCTTTGGCTCGGCTTTTCCAGAGAATTTGCTCAACGCGGACGCCTTCGGCCACAGCGGACGAACTGATTTCAGGCGTGCCGGTGAGCTGATTGCGGTCTGCAAAATACTGACCCGACTCTCGCGACGAACTCACATTGCCGCCCTTGTAAAACATGCCAAGGAGATTGACTTCTCCTCCCACGAATGGGACCAGAGGATCTTTAGTCCCGTTCATGATCATGACGGAAGTGCCTTGAGCAACCGGTACGCATTTGAAATTTTCCCGCACCGGCACGCTGGCCGCGACCGCCGCCACCGCGCGAAACCGGGACGGCACTTCCAGCGCCAGGCGAAGCGACATGAAGCCGCCCGCGGAAACGCCGGTGGCAAATATGCGGCCCTGGTCGATACCGATTTCCGCGATGAGTTTGTCGGCCAATGCGGTCAGGAACCTCACGTCGTCAACTTCGGCGCCGTTCACGCTGAATTCACCAACTTTGCTGCAGTCGTTCCAATCGAAACTGGCCGAATTCGGATAGACCACCGCAAAGCCATGCTGATCCGCAAGGCGCTCAAAGCCGTAGCCCGTACCAATGCGAATTTCAGTAGCGTGTTCTCCCGAGCCGTGCATCACCAGCACCAGCGGCGCCCCTTTCGGTAGCCCGCGCGGTACGTAGGTCTTATAGGTCCGCTTGAGACCGCCTACCTCGATAGCACCCGTCGCCAGGGTGCCGGAAAGCTGCGGCAGCACCGGATCGGGCGAGTAAATAAAGTAGCTGAACAGCGCGCCAGCCAAAGTAATGAGGCCGAGCATGATCAAGAAGCTAAATAGCAGGAACCGCAGAAATTTTTTCAACATTGGCTTTATTTCAAATGAAAGATGGCATAGCGGCTAAGCCAGCAAGGCGTTACCGCAAGGCTATTCTGCGCCCGTGGGACGGATAATTCCTGTAGAGAAAACTGTCTGCATAAATGGGCAGCAATTCGCGAAGACTTGCAAAGTTATTCCAGGACTGGAAACACCAGCCAATTGATGCACTCATCCGCCGATTTCGATTTAACCCAGATTGCCATTAGGGCGCGGGATGATGGCGAGGGTATTTTCGAGGCAGTTGGCACGCTCGTGAGGAACCCATAGCATCGCGATGGATGACGAAGGCGCGCGATAAATATCCAAAAATGCGCCACCGGCACCCGTGCAGCACCGAAGGTGCGCTTGATAGACAATCTGGGTTTAATATGCAGAGGCAAGTCTGCGCCCGCACTTTCGATTCGGAGAATGACTGGCACCCCTACTTTTGATCGCAGCGCAAATGCCAATGCCCCCGAATCAGGAAATCGAATTCAAGCTGGCGATCCACCCGTCGGATGTCGCAACATTCCGCCACCTGTCGTTGCTACGCGAAAAGTGCATCGGCAAGCCACAGCGGCGCAAAGTACATAGCATCTACTTCGACACACCATCACTCGAACTCCAGCAAGGCGCCATGGCGCTGCGATTACGGAAGACAGGCGGACGGTGGCTACAAACCTTGAAGACCGCCGGAAATATGACCGGTGGATTGCACCAGCGCGGCGAGTGGGAACACCCGTTGCGCCTTCCGCAACTTGATCTTGCATTGTTCCGCGATACGCCTTTAGCCGAACTCGCCAGCCGCGACCAGCTGCACCTGATCCTGGAGCCCGCATTCGTCACGAACTTTCAGCGAACCACGTGGCAAATAGACGTTGCGCCGGGACAACGAGTTGAAGTTGTGCTGGATCAGGGCGTCATCCGCGCAGGACAAAACGAATTGCCTATCTCGGAAATAGAGATCGAATTGCTGGAGGGAGATAGAAGCGCCGTCTACGACATTGCCGCAGCGCTAGTCGGACAGGTTTCAGTGCGGATGGAAATGGCCAGCAAGGCAGAGCGCGGCTATCGACTTTATCAGGCGGAGCAGGCGGAACCGGCGGCGCCTCTGCGCGCGCGCAGCGTCGAACTAAGGCGCAAATGGCTCCCGGTCCATGCCATGCAGGAGGTGGTTGCAGCATGTCTCGGCCACTTTGAAAGAAATATCGAAGGTGCGCTGGTCGGCGACGATCCCGAGTACCTGCACCAGTTGCGCGTTGCGCTGCGCCGCCTGCGCTCGGCGCTGCGCGTTTTTAGGCCAGCGGACACTGAGGACATTGTTGCTGAATTGAAATGGCTGACTGGCGCATTGGGCGATGCGCGCGACTGGGATGTGTTCACTACCGAGACGTTGCCGATTTTGCTTGACGGCTTCGGCGATGCTGCGCTCGGCGCAGAACTGCTGGCGGCAGCGGAGCAGAAACGGGCCGCGGCAGGTGCTAACGCGCGTACGGCGCTGGCCTCGCCGCGCCAAATGCTATTGCTCATTAGTATCGGCCGCTGGCTGAGTGTGGCTGCCCAGCACGTACTGCTGCCGCGCATCGCCACCGCTGAAGCGATTGAATCGACCACTGAGACGCCCCTACCCAGCCTGAAGGACTTCGCGGCTTTGGAGATCCGCCGCCGCCACAAGCGCCTGTTGCGCGATGCCGTGGCAGTTGCCGAATTACCTGTAGCAGCGCGCCACAAGGTGCGCATCGATGCCAAGCGGCTGCGCTACTCGGTGGAATTCTTTGCCGAACTGTTTGATCGGAAGCGTGTAGCGCCTTATGCGAAGCTCCTCACCGCAATTCAGGACCTGCTTGGCCACACCAATGACCACGACGTGGCCATGAAACGGGTGGAAATTCTTGCCCCAACAGCGCGGTTCGTCGATTTTTCGCGCGGCTGGTTTGCCGCGCGCACGCAACTAAAGCTGGAAGCGATCGACCAGCATGTTGCCAAACTGAAGAAGGCAAGGCGATTTTGGGGGAAGACGATTGCTGCGGAACCGGCGGAAGAGTCCGGTGTGGACGAAATTCAATAAGTGCAATACGCCGTTCATCAACACCTGGAATCAGCCTAGCCCGTTATGCCCTGGTCGTTCACAAGACTTTGATCCGATGCGCAGCTTATGCCGGGCCCCCTAACGGCGCACACAGGAATGCATGAAGCGCTACCTCATCAACCGGGGCGCATACCAGGTAGCCCTGTTGAATATTGCAGCCCAGTTCGTGCAAAGTTTGCTGCTGATCGAGTGATTCAACGCCTTCTGCGACCACCTCGAGGCCAAGATCCTGCGCGATGGAAACGATGCTGCTCACCAGCAAGCGACCATCTTTGGCAGAAAGTCGGGCTACGAACGAGCGATCAATCTTTAACGTGTCTAGCGGCAAGGCATGCAGGTAATTGAGTGACGAGTAACCGGTGCCAAAATCATCAAGCGCCACCCTGACGCCGATTGTCCGGAGTTCGACCAGTTTCGCGATACAGTCTTCCAGGTCAAACAGCAATGCCGACTCGGTTACTTCGATCATTAACCAGCTCGGGTC
This sequence comes from Betaproteobacteria bacterium, assembly GCA_031383585.1. Classification (GTDB taxonomy): domain Bacteria; phylum Pseudomonadota; class Gammaproteobacteria; order Burkholderiales; family Usitatibacteraceae; genus UKL13-2. The sequence continues at coordinate 5,176 of JANMZU010000502.1, read as the reverse complement.
GATGTGATGCTCCTCGATACTGGCCTTGACGCGGGCGACAAAATCAACCTCTATCAGCTGCCATGGGGAGACGTTGATTGCGACGTGATCACCGAACACGATGCCGTCGCGCCGCCACCGCGCAATGCATGCGCATGCCTCACGCATCACCCACTGCCCAATGGCATGAATCATCCCGGTCTGTTCGGCAACCGGAATGAACTTTGTCGGCGACACTTTGCCGAGTTCAGGATGCTGCCAGCGAAGCAACACCTCAACACTGTGAATGCTGCCAGTACTGATTGTAATCGGCTGAAAGTTAAGTGTCAGTTCGCCGTTTTCGAGTGCCGTGCGCAGACCTTTTTGCATACTTAGCTGCAGATCAACTTCTTCGCCCATTTCCGGGTGAAAAATGCGGATTTTGTGACGTCCACGTGCCTTGGCGTCGTAGACGGCCATTTCGGCTTGGCGAAAAACGGTGAGTTCGCTGACGCCGGGTTGGGGATATATTGCGATACCGACACTCGCAGCGATACGCAAGCGGTGGGCCCCGACATGAATTTCCGGCGAGATCGACGCCAATAACTGCCGTGCAAAGGTGCTCGCGGTACTCGTTGGCTCCGCATCTGCCGCGAGCGGCAATATCGCCACAAATCCATCGCCACCAAGATTGCCAATGAAGGCATTCTCGCCTCCTACTTGCTTGAGTCTTGTCGCCACCTCCAGTAGTACTGCGTTGCCAGTATCGTGTCCAAGCGCGTCGTTGATGATGCGGAAGTGATCAAGATCGAGCAGTAGCATCGCACCACGCCGCCCACCGTCATTGGCTTGGCGCACCTGCCGCAGCACTTCTTCGCGAAACTGATTGCGATTGGGCAACCCGGTAACCGAATCGCAATAAACCAGTTTTCTAATCTCCTGCTCGGTTTGCGCCAGACGGCAATTAGTTTCAAGTAACTCGCGAATAGAACTTTCGTGGGCAATTGTCCGGTCACGCAGGTCCAGCACCAGATTCAAGCTAAAAAGCAACGCCAAGAAAATGATGCCAAACCCCGCCGTGTAGATGGAGTCGACTAAACCGAAGTCGATCAACGTGCCGTGTACCGTTGTCGCAAATTGGAGTAACAGGTAAACGCCCAGCAAGATGGCTGCACGCTGGTGTCCCGCGCGAAAATGGATGATGGTTCTTGCCACGGCCCAGATATACAGAAGCAGGGTCGATGTTCGCACCAGGGCATTCCACGCTGACGCGTCGCCCGTGTAGCGTGCCAACGTTTCGCCCCAGGGCAAAACGAATGGCGTGACAGGCTGGAGCGAAACAAAACGTATGCCGAATGGCAGCGAAAAGTGTATCGCCAGCATCGCCAGGCTCGCTGCGAAAATACCCATGAACCAGGGTGCAACGCGCCGCTGGCCAGTATAGCTGGCGAAAAACAGAAATAGCGCCGGAATTGTCCCGATAAAGCCTGCAGTTTGCCAGATCAAGCTGCGCGAGGCAGCTTCAACAGTCCGCGCCTGGTAGTAGTCAATCTGCGAGAGTTGTGCGACGACCACGCAAAGGCAACACGCGACAAACGCGCGGTAGTGGGTTGAGCGATAACCAACAAGTGCGACCGTCGCACAAAACAACGCGATGCCTGCCCCAGCGTAGTGCGCGGGGATGACAATTGAAAGCGCCTCAGTAGCGGGCAGCATGGCGCTGGTCGGGTTCATCGTGGGCCATCAAGACTGTGTTGACGTGATTGAAAAACGCGGAACGGTGACGTGCCTGTTGTAAATGCTAACCCACTTGCTGCGCGGGTGCGGCAAATTCGAGAGGGCCTGTGAATTGTTTCGCCGAAAAGCTGGGACGTCGATGAGCGCCTCCCGGTCAAGCGAAAAGAGGGTTTTACGGCCTGCCGCAGATGACTGCCATTCATTGATTTCTAAAAAACTGGCTTCCGCAGCATTAGCCAAATGATTGTCAGCACCGAAAGAAAGGCCGGAATGCCAAGCGCGAACCAGACGCGATACAACTTGTGATACCTAGTTGGCAGCGGCTCTGCCGTTTTTGCGGCGTCGCGCGCCATGTTACGCAACTGGATCTGTATCCAGACGACTGGCAACCAGCAAAGACCCGTCACGAAGTAGAGCGCGATGGACAACATTAACCACCCTTGGGTGAGTGGCCAGCCAATCTGCTGCGCGAGCAGCAAGCCGGAAATCGGCTGCGCGACGACGGCTGAAGCCGTGAACACCACGTCTGCAATCACAACGATGCTGGCAGTATGCGCAATCAACGCAGGATCGCGGGTTCGATTTGCCATGAACATGAAGAATGCGATGCCTGCGCCCGTGCCGAGCAGCACCGTTGCGCCAATGACGTGCAACCAGCGCAGGAAATCGATGGCTGTCACTAGCGCTCCTCCAGCACGGCCCACGTTACTGCGGCAAGCAGAGTTGCAGGCAAGACCTTGACAAACGGACCGAGCGGGTCGAGCCAGAGCGCGGGTGTCAGGACGGTACCGGCAACAAGATAGAGGATAGACGTTCCGATCATGCCGATACATGCCAACCTCGCCGTCGGCCGAAAGAGAATCGCTGCTCCCAACAAGATGTCAACGGCAATGCCGCTCAGGACGAGCAATTTCGCCATCTGGAGCGATACGACGGATTACGGCAATACTGCCGCTGCACGATCCATGCTCAACGCGCCAAACAGCCCTGACAATAGCCAGAACAGTGAAAGTGTTGCCACCAGCAACGGCATCAGCAATGCAAGCGAAGCAAACCAGCGCTCTTGAATGGTAGCTGGCATCGCGGCCAGCGTTTGCTCCAGCGACATCAGCTCTGCATCACGAAGTTGCCGCAGTTTTGCAGCGTCACCCAACACCTCGCTGTCCAGGGCAAGCAGCGCAGTCGAGCGCAGCGGCGAACGCCAGCCGAGATGTCCGAGCTGGTCGGCAAACCATGAAACGATGCCCACGGCAAACCGGGGAACGGCGATTGATATCGGCGCAGGACTGAAACCCATCCAGACGCGCAATCGATCAATCAGCTGCTGCAAGGTCGCGGTCTTAGACGCAACGAGATCGACATCGATGCGAACAGGCAAGCGCCCTGCCGCCGCCTCCAAAACCACTTGCACCACATCGCTTATCGCCACCGTCTGAATGCGCTTGCCGGCAAACGCGGGAACGTGAGCCCAAGGAAAGGCCGCCATCATCCGTAGCAATGTTGACCCGCCATAAGCATTAGGGCCGATCACAAGGCCCGGGCGAAGCACGATCCAATTGAGGCCACTCCGCTTGATGGCGTCATCGCCACGCGATTTGCTGCGCATGAACTAGGTCGTCGCATTGGCAGCCGCACCAGGCGCCGAAATTTGCACGAGGCGAATACCGGCGATTGACTCGCAGGCGCCAACCAGCGCGGCAATTGCCGTGTAGTGGATCTGCTCAAGATTATCACGGGCGCTATCTTGCAGCGCCCCTGAGGCGTTGACGACGACGTCAACATTTACCAGCAAGGGCAACCAATCCTGTGCGCTTCGCAGCGCGGCGATATCGGCTGGCCGCCACGCACAATGCGGAAACAGGCGCGCCGCAGATTTTGCAGAACGTGCCAGGCCAATAACTTCATGGCCAGCCGCATGCAGCCTGCGAATAATGGCGAGGCCAATCAGACCATTTCCGCCGAGGACGAGAATGCGCAATGTGGAGCTCATGTTTGAAAGACAAAGTCTAGCACTGGCGCAGCGCTACAGACGTTTTTTGCCTGTGAAGCGCATGGATGCTAGGTTTGCTGAAATTTGTCGAGATCTGAGCCCATGTGGCAGCCAATTTGCCCCTTGTCACACTCGTCGAAACTTCAATTTACCTTCCGTGTAAAATCGAAGCTTGGCTCATCTCCAAAGCGCAACAGTCAATTTACCAACAGGGAGTGTTTTGATGAAAATTAAAATGATTGCCCTCGCCGTCGCCGGTGCCACATTCGCCCCGACCGTCATGGCACAAACCGCCAATCCCGTAACGCTTTATGGTCGCATTTGGGTGATGGTTAACAGCGTAAAGGCGAGCGGTGGTGCCACACAGCTGAGTACCAGGACCACCATCGAAGATGAATCATCACTGATTGGCTTCCGCGGGACGGAAGACCTTGGTGGGGGATTGAAAGCTTTCTTCCAGCTTGAATCGGCAGCACCACCGGATGCCGGCGGCGGCACATTCGGTAGCCGCAACAGCGGGGTTGGTCTCAGCGGCGGTTTCGGCACCGTGTTTTTGGGTCGCTGGGATAGCCCATTCAAGCTGTCGGCAATTTTTGTTGATCCGTTCAGCCAGAATACCCTTGGAAACCAGCTGTCCGTGATCAATACCGGCAACTTCAACCGCCGTGAGAACAACACGATTCAGTATTGGTCACCGGAGATCAATGGATTTTCAGCGCGCGTCATGTACGGGGCTAACGAAGCGAAAACCGCTACCGCCAATCCAAGCAATCAGAGCATCTACGTAGACTACGCCGCAAGCGGTTTCCGCATCAACTACGCCTATGAGAAGCACAAAGATCAGCGCGGTGCGACGGTCACTGCCGGCGTCACCGAATCCGGGCAAAATCTTTCCGGTAGCTACACTTTCGGCCCGATCAAAATTGGCTTGTTGACGCAGAAAATCAAGTCAACTGCACGCACGGACAAGAAGGCCTACGAAGCAGCGATCACCTACACGGTCGGCAAACATCGGTTCATTGGCAACATGGGGCGGGTGCGCGATGGTGCAGTGTCAACCGCGGCGCAGCCTGAGGCCAAACTTGCGGCTATCGGATATAACTATGAATTCTCCAAGAGAACGACCTTCATGGCTCGCTATGCTTCGCAGAAGAACAACGCAGCTTCAAACGTTGCGTTGGGTGGTACCGGTTTGCCGACAATTGGCAACGACAGTGATCCGCAGGGCTTCGGTGCGGGATTGCGCCACACGTTCTAGTTGGTGAATTCAGATGGTGGACTGGACTGGGTCCCAGCATCCGCTGGGACGCCAGCTTTTTTTTCGCTTAACCGAACACCGCTCGAACCTGCCTTCAAATCGTTAACTACCGAAAGCAGAGTTTCCACGTCCGGCAACAATGTGCAACACAATGACCACGCTCACACTGCACTACCACCCACTCTCCTCCTATTGCCAAAAGGTGTTGATCGCGATCGACATATTGGCAGTAG
>JANMZU010000498.1:0-4944 GCA_031383585.1 Betaproteobacteria bacterium | reverse complement strand
TGGCGATCCTTACCCCGCCGACTGCGCCAGCCGTCGCGGCCGCCACTGGCATCGCCGCGCGTCTTGATGCCGCGTCGTTTGGACAGATCGTCTGCCCAGGAACCTGCAGCCTTGACGGGTTTCTTGACGACTTTCTTTTCGACTTTCGCTTCTTTTTCGCCCGACTTCAATACCGGACGGTGCAATGTACCCTCACTGACAGCAACCGGCGGAGGATCCTTCTTGAGAACAACACGCTCGCCAATACGTGGCCGGTTTTCCACTACTGCAGGCGCAGCCTCTACTTTTGGCGAATCGGCAACTGGCGCGGTCGGTGCGGTATCAGATGCGGCCTTACCGACCTTCTTAACGAGCTTCTTCTCGGCGGGCTCCGCCACGACTTCCGCGGCTACTGCGGGTTCCGCATCGGGTTCCGGTACGACTTCATCGTCCTTCTTGGTGCTACGCTTGGGCGCAGCTTTGGCCTTCGCCTCGGCCTGCTTGGCCAGCAGCGCCGATTGCCGTTCCTCCTCGATTCGCCGCTTGGCCAGTTCGCCCTCATTCAAGATCGGCTGTGGAAGCTCGACGGGCACCTCGGGCTCGACAACTTCCGGTTTTTCAACCTTGACGAAAGTGCGCTTCTTCCGCACTTCAACTTGAATCGTGCGTGCCTTGCCAGTTGCATCCGACTTCTTGATTTCAGTCGTCTGCTTGCGCATCAGGGTAATCTTCTTCTTTTCTTCCTTATGACCGTGTGCTTCCTGAAGATAGGTCAATAGATGCGTCTTGTCGTCTTCCGACACGCTGTCTTCTGCTTTTTTCAATGCAACGCCGGCAGCTTTCAACTGTTCAAGCAAAAGTTCCTCCGAGAGCTTAAGCTCCTTGGCGAATTGTGCGACGGTGGTTAGAGCCATTTGAATCCTGTCGGTAGTGTCGTTGAGCGGTGATTGGCAGATTGCGCAAAATCAAATTCTACAAATGATGCGTATGTCGCATTTGTTCGATTTTGTTAGATTTTGTCTTTACGCAGGCTGCTCCACAAACCACGGTGCTCTTGCCGTCATGATCAGTTGTTTGGCGCGATCGGCTTCCATTCCTGTCATTTCGGTTAATTCATCAATCGCAAGGTCAGCTAAATCTTCCATCGTGCGCACGCCCTTGGTCGTAAGAAGATGAGCCGTATCGTTGTCCATGCCTTCCATAGACAACAAATCGTCCGCTGCAGTTTCAATTGTTTCTTCAGACTTGATGGCGTCCGTAACGAGTGCATCGCGGGCACGGCGGCGCAGCTCGTTGACGGTATCTTCGTCAAACGATTCGATTTCCAGCATCTCGGCTAGTGGCACGTAGGCAACCTCTTCCAGATTGCTGAATCCTTCTTCAATCAGGATTTTTGCAACTTCTTCATCCACATCGAGTTTGGCCATGAATAATTCCTGAATCGAGCCATGCTCCGTATCACGTTTGGAGTTGGCCTCGGCCTCGGTCATCATGTTGAGTTGCCAGCCGGTTAATTCAGATGCGAGCCTGACGTTCTGGCCACCGCGACCAATTGCCTGGGCGAGTTGCTCCTCGTCCACGACGACGTCCATGCTGTGCTTCTCCTCATCGACAATGATCGATGAGACTTCTGCAGGCGCCAGCGCATTAATGACGAACTGGGCCGGGTCTGCTGACCAAAGGATGATATCAACGCGCTCCCCGGCCAATTCACCCGTTACCGCCTGTACGCGCGAGCCACGCATGCCAACGCAGGTACCAATCGGGTCGATACGCGGATCGTTGGATTTCACGGCAATCTTGGCACGCAGGCCTGGATCTCGTGCAGCTGCCTTCAACTCAAGCAAACCCTCTTCGAGTTCGGGCACTTCCAACTCGAACAATACTTTAATCAGTTCAGGCGTAATTCGTGACAGTACCAGTTGCGGTCCGCGCAAGGTGCGATCCACCTTGAGCAGGTAGGCGCGTACGCGATCACCTACTCGCAAGTTCTCCTTTGGAATGGTCTGGTCGCGGGGCAAAAGTGCTTCGATACGGCCGGATTCGATAATTACGTTGCCACGTTCGATGCGTTTAATGGTACCGGTAACGAGCAATTCGTCCCGTTCCAGAAAATCGGCCAAAATCTGTTCGCGTTCTGCGTCGCGAATTTTCTGCAAAATGACTTGCTTTGCAGTCTGCGCCCCGATACGGCCAAAATCGACTGGCTCCAGCGACTCTTCGATGACGTCGCCGAGCTGCAAACCTTCGCCGCGCTCAGGTGCATCAGTAATCGCAATTTGACGGGCCGGCTCCTCATGGTCTTCGTCCGCTACAACGACCCATTGGCGATAGCCTTTATATTCGCCAGTTTGACGGTCAATTTCGACACGTACGTCTGCTTCTTCCTGCAGGAATTTATCCGTAAACCGGCGCTTTGTGGCTGAGGCCAAGGCCTGTTCCAGCGCGATAAAAATCGTTTCGCGCGGCACACTTTTCTCACGTGCCAAGGCATCAACCAACAACAGTATTTCGCGACTCATTTCCTATGCTCCTGCTAAATTTCGGCTTTTCTTCGTTAAGTCTGTGTGGCGATCAAATTTCAGGGATCAGCCGCGCTTTATCAATGCTCGCAAACGGCACGCGAATGCGTTTCGCGGTTTCCTTGCTTGTGCCGTCACGTTTCTTCTTGCTCAGCTTTTTGGACTGATTGACAGAGTTTGCGGTGCCATCATCTTCGTCAACGCCAAACACTATCGTTTCACCGTCCAGCGATTCAATAACGCCATCGAAACGCTTCCTGCCCTCTACCAGCGCGTTAAGGCGCACTTTTACCGCACGCCCGAGGTACTGCTGAAAATTCGCCAGTGTCTTGAGGGGGCGATCTAGCCCTGGTGACGACACTTCAAGGCGTTCAAATTCAATGTTTTCGACCACAAATACACGTGTCAGGTGGTTGCTGACAGTGGCGCAGTCCTCAACGCCAATGCCGTCCGGCTTGTCGATAAACACACGCATAAGTCCGCGTGCCGATATCTCAAAATCCACCAATTCGTAACCCAGACCCGTCACGCTAGCAGCGACAATTTCGTGTGGTACCAGATTAGCCGTCATTGGCCCTAAACCCTTAAATACAAATAAAAAATGGGCGCGAGGCCCACAAAAAATACTTAGTCTCATATGTTAACACGTGCGGCAGTGATGTTAAACCCCCCCTTTCATTTTTGTCATTCCTTGGCCCGTGGCCTTGTCTGGGCAACGGAGTCATGCCTGGGAAGTCGCGGTGGTTTGCAATTGGCCAAACGTTCGAGAACGAATTGAAGGCCAAGATAGCTTAAGGCCACATCCAGGCTTCACCCTGCGACGACCTGCGCATCGATTCAGGCAGGCGACACTGCTTTTACCGGCTCAGCGCCAAAGCTGGCTAATGACGCAAAAGTGACATTGTTGCAAGAATGCGACAGTTCGCGAATTTTCGTCAGTAAACACCACAAAAGTGGGCGTTTTTATATGCATTTTTACGGTTTGCGATACACTTTGTTACCATTTATTACTGGTTTTTTCTGTCGCAAAATGTTGGTGCCGAGCAAGCGCTCGTCTTCTACTGAATGTCCAACTTGTCCTTTACATATGGGGGTAGTTCAATGAAAGTGCGTCAAAAAGTATTGTCCGCTGCCGTGATGAGCACCTTGATGGCCGGAATGTCCAGCCAAACATTAGCGCAAACGGCGGTTGTGGAGAAGAAGCTGGAAAAGATAGAGGTAACCGGCTCCTTCATCAAGCGCGTGGATGGTGAAGCGGCATTGCCTGTCGTCATCATTACAGCAGATGATTTGGCCAAGGCAGGGGTCACCAACGCCGAGCAAGCCATGAAATTGATCACGCAGCAGCAGGGTGGCACGGTCACTTCCGGCTCTGTTAGCGGCACAAACGGTGCTGCAGCGTACGCCAGTCTGCGTAACCTCGGCGCCCAGCGCACGCTCGTTCTGCTGAACGGCAAGCGCATTGTTTCCAATCCGTTTTCAAGTGTTGCTGTCGACCTGAATACCTTGCCGCTGGCAGCCATTCAGCGCATTGAGGTGCTCACAGATGGCGCCTCAGCAACCTACGGCACTGACGCAATCGCGGGCGTTATCAACTTCATTACCCGCAAAGATTTCAAAGGCCTCATCCTCGGCGCAGAAGCGCAGATACCGCAGCAGAGCGGTGGCGAAATTTACAAGTACGATGTCGTTGGTGGCATTGGCGACATGTCAACTCAAGGGTGGAATTTACTCGCGGCATTCGATTACCGTAAGGGCAAGCCAATGAGCGGCATTGACCGCGAATTCATGAAGACGTCGTTCATTCCGCAGTTTGGCCTCAACGCAGCCTCCCCTACCACGTTCCCGGCGAACTACAGCCAAGGCGCACTACTGACAAACCCAAGCCTGCCCGGCTGCAATCCGCCGTCTTCACTCAATACGGGTGTAGCGCCAATCGGTGGCGGCACTAATCGATGCTTCGCTGACACGCAGCTTTTCACCAACGTCATTCCAATTCAGGATCAATGGTCAGGTTTCGCCAAAGGAACGTTTGCGATAAACGCGAACCACACTGCGACGGTAGAGTATCTTCGCTCTGAAAACAAAGTCAGGACACAGATTGCGCCTTCTCCTGAAGGTGGGCTGACGATGGATAACACCAGCCCGTTTTATCCAGGCAATGGCATCACACCAATCACCAACGCCGCCCTGAATCGCGCACTGCCGATTTCCATCAGCTGGCGCACCACAGTCTTGGGACCGAGACAAGGCGAGCAAGTCAATACCACGCAGCGATTCATCGGCGGCCTCGAAGGCACCCTCGTTGGCTGGGACTACCAGGCGGGCTACCTTTGGTCAAATTCCAAGGTCGATAACACCTTCCTGAATGGTTACCCGACAACCGTCGGATTACTGGCTGGGGTCAGGGGAACGGGTGGCGCCCCCTTCCTGAATCCGTTTG
>JANMZU010000425.1:0-5067 GCA_031383585.1 Betaproteobacteria bacterium | reverse complement strand
CGCGACGCGCTGGCTGCCGGCGGGTTCAAGCTGGGCGGCTTCAGGCGAAACCAGCTCGATCGTCACCACCGGGCGCATGCATTGCACGTTGCCAAATACGGTTGCAAAGGACACGTCGGCGGCATCGCGTCCGGTGCCGATGCGAATCAGGCCCATGACAGGGGTCATGCCGCTGGCATCAAACAGGTACCAGCGATTGTCCAGAAACGCTTCGACATAGGCGTGGAAATCCGGCGGCCCCAGCGACGGATCGGCGCCGTAGTCGACGCCGGTCACGTAACGGGCAGGAATATTCAGGGCGCGGCACACGGTAATCATCAGGTGCGCATAGTCTCGGCACACGCCAGCGCGGGAATCGAATGTATCGAGTGCACAGGTTGTGGCGTTCGACGCACCTGGATTGAATCGCACGTGTTGCGACACCCACTCACAAATGGATGCTACGCGGGCATAGCCCGGCGCGACATTGCCAAAGATTGCCATCGCGATGCCACGCATTTTGTCCGACGGGCAAAAGCGGCTGGGGAAAATATACGGCACAACCTCGGACGGCAAGCTGCGAACCGGGCACTCCGCAATCATGGATGGGTCGTTAAGCGTGTGTTCGAGCTCAACAGTACCGGCATAGCTGAGTGTGACCAGCCCGCCCTCGGTATAGAGGCGATTGATGCGATTGGCAGTGATGGGATCGGTGAAAGTGTACGAGGGCGTCGCCCCCTCCACCGACAGCGTTTCATTGAGCACGCGCTGCGCACGTGTGCGCGCTGGGCAAATGTTGAGTACAAAGTCACTGTGACCCTGCGTTTCGTATTGCAGTTTCACCTGGTAGTCCATGCGAACCATGCTTCTCTCCCTGACGTTGGTGGTGCGGCGATTACGGGTGGATGTCGTTGACATCGAACGCCACCACTGGTGCTATTTCTTCCAAGGCATAGGCAAGTGCCGTGATTGCAAATCCGCAGAGGGCCAGGATCGCAGCGATCTTGCCCAACTGCGAGAGGATGGGAAGTACATTCATGCCGAAGCCAAGCACGATTGACAGCAAGGCAATAGTGGCGAAGACGGCGGCAAGGATGGCTGTAGAGGTTTTCATGTTTGAGATTTCCAGTTTTGGGGTCGTTGTGCTGACACGGCGTCAATTAGCTTGCTTGGGGCAGTGAAGCCGTAAAGTTGTTACCGCATGACCGAATCATATTGATCGCATTGTCCGTGAGTCATCGGACAAGCCTGCGACTTCACGTAGGACGTATGCGGACGCGATCCGCTGTGATGGCGCTTGGTAACCTCGCCTGTCGGTGTTTGTCTGACAGCGGGTCGGGCGGGCGGCCCAATCACCCAAGCTGATTGAGCGCCTATACTTCCGACTGATAGGGACATGGACGTCCAACGCCATCCTTGGAAGTCGGCTCCCGGAACTACCCTTGTGGTGGTTTCCCCGGCAACGGGGGAAGCAGCAGCCAGCGACGATTTCGCAATTGACGCAATTTATTTTCACCGCCCCAACCCTTACTGATTGCCGCCTATGCCTCTCCGCTTGCTCAATTCGCTGTACGACAAATTGCACTCCAGGCTTGGGTTGGCGTTGCTGGCGCTGGCGCTGGTCATCAACCTGGCTTCGTTGCTGGCGATTGACAAGGGAATAAATATACTTGCGCAAACACGCATTGAGGCCATTCAGGCGCGCGGCGTAGTAATCAGTTTGTTGGGATTGCAGTCGCTGCTGTTTGAAGCCGAAAGTGCACAGCGTGGTTTCCTGTACACCGGCAACGTAAAGTACCTCGCCGCGATGAACGACAATGAACCACAAATCGTTGCGACCTTGACAAAGTTGCGCAAGACACTCGACGGTAATCCTGTACAGCTGGCGATGGTAGACCGGCTTGAGAAAGTCGCGGTCGAGAAATTGGCCGACATGAGCAAGACGATTGCCGTCAAGCAAATGGGCCAGGATGGGGCCGCGCTCGCGTTGGTGATGACCGACCAGGGCAAGCTGCTGACGGAAACGCTGGAGGCAGATATCTCGCGGGGCTTGCGGCAGCAGGAACAGATCGTGTCTGGTTTGATATCCAGAACAGATGACATCCAGCTCGCTATTCGCTGGGGCTTCGCCGCTGTTTTTCTTGTCAATGCCTTGTTGATACTGGCCGGTGCCGTAACGGTGATTCGCCACGACATTCGCAGACAGCGCGCCGAGCTGGTACGGGTGGATGAGCGTACTGCTGCTTTGGCGGGGGAGGTTGCGCAACGCGCTGCAGAGTTGCGCGCCCTCTCGGCTCACCTGATTGAGGTACAGGAAAACGAGCGTCATACCGTTGCACGCGAGCTGCATGATGAGCTTGGCGGCACGCTTTCCGCGGTAAAAATGGATATCCTTATGGGGCGCGACGCGGCCAGCAAACGCGGCGACGAGAAATCGGTCGCCCGCCTGCAGCGGGCGCTGGTTTCCATCGATAGCGGCGTACAGTTCACCAGACGGCTGATCGAAGATCTGCGTCCGACCTTGCTTGACAACCTGGGCTTTGAGGCAGCATTGCGATCGATGACCGAGCAATTCAGCGAACGCTGCAGTGTCACTTGTGACATTTCGTTGCCGGAAGGCGAATTGAACCTCACTTCAGCGCAATCGACCGCCCTGTACCGCATCTGCCAAGAGGCGCTTACCAACGTCATGAAATACGCCAACGCCAAGGAAGTCACGATTGCGCTGACGACAGACGGCGCGTATTGGCGACTGCTGCTTGCGGACGATGGCGTGGGTCTGGACACCACCAAACGCAATCGGTCGATATCGCACGGCTTGCTTGGTATGCGCGAGCGTATCGTGGCGCTGGGCGGCACCTTTGATATCAGTGGTCCGGCCGGTTGTGGCACCACACTCACGGCCGCTTTCCCGGTAGTTGAGCGCGACGAGGTCGCGGTCTAGCGGCCTTGTAACGCGCTGCCCGGCACGTCCGCACTCGTCCTACAACAAATCCAACGCTTGTCCGATAACGGCGCATGCCCCGGCGCCTTACGATGGCTCATGTACTCAAACATGAACAGGGACACAGCATGAGCAACATGAAATATCTGGCAATCGCGGCAGCGCTAACGCTGGCCGTCGGCTCCATACCACTCATTGCGATGACGAGCCCGGTCGGCATTCTGCTTGGCGAAGTCGCGATCGCACTCTCGGTTATCGGGTTCCTCTCGACCATGGCACTTTACTTCGAGAAAGAGTCGACAAAGGCGCTCACCTGGAACGAAGAGGATTGGCGCTGGCATTGAGGAAGTCAACAGACCGACTGGCACGCATTCAACAGGGCACAAGCCCGCCAACAAAAAGGATTCACCATGAATTGGGATCAAGTCGAAGGTAACTGGAAACAATTGAAGGGCAAGGCCAAGGAACAATGGGGCAAGCTCACCGACGATCAACTCGACGTAATTGCGGGCAAACGCAATCAACTCGCGGGCAAGATCCAGGAACAGTACGGATACACCAAAGAACGCGCCGAGGAAGAGCTTGATCGCTGGGCAAAAACGCATTTGCCCGACGACGCCGAGCCGAAACACAAATCCTGAAGCCGCTCGCTGCACAACAAACTCACAACACCCAAACAACCATTTTTTTCGCATCAACCACTCACCAAGGAACCCAAATGAACATCAAACCAATTAACGCCCTCCTCGCTGCTGCACTTTGCACCATCGGCTTTTCGGCAAACGCCGGGATCACCAAGGCTGAGCACACTAGCGCTGTGAAGGCCGCCGAGACGTCGTACAAGAACGCAAAGACCACCTGCGGCTCGCTGGCGGGCAATGCCAAGGACGTTTGCATCGCAGAAGCAAAGGTAGAGAAGACCTATTCCATCGCCAAGACCGACGGCGACTACAAGGACACGCCGAAAGCAATTTTTGATGGTCGCAAGGACGTCGCAAAAGCCGAATACGACCTCGCCAAAACCAAGTGCAATGCCAAAGCCGGCAACGAAAAGGATGTCTGCATCAAGGAAGCCAAGGCCATAGAAGTCCGCGCCCTGGCGGACGCCAAGGCCGGTACCAAGATCAGCGACGCACGTGCTGATGCTGCCGATACCAAGAACACGGCAAACTATAAAGTGGCGCTTGAGAAATGCGATGCGCTCGCCGGTGATACAAAGTCTGCTTGTGTAAAAGAGGCCAAGGCACAGTACAAAATGTAATTCTGCAACAAAGTCTCCCTTGTGGGGCCGCAAAGGCTCCACTTTAGCGGACCCTTCGTGGTCCGCTTTTTTATGGCCAATGGATTTGCGGCAATTGTCCTACAGGGAAATCGGCAGCTTACGCATGGCGAGTAAGTCTGCCTGCACAGAAAATAGCCAAACCTCACGCACTTACTTAGGAGCAATTCATGAAAACGCCATTCACGCTGCGCCATGCCTTCATCGCGACCGTCATCGGTATTATGGTGAGCGTCTCGGGATGCAATAAATACACCGACTCCGGTCAGACAGTCGGCCAAAAGCTCGACAACGCAATCGACAAAACCAACGCCAAGATCGCAGCAGCCAACGACAAAGTTGAGGAAAAGGTCGCTCGTGCCGGTGCCGTCGTGGCGAGCGCAGGCGAATCGATTTCCAACACCACCGGCGTGGCAATAAATAATGCCAATACGGCGGTATCCTCGAAAGTCGATCAGGTGGGTAATATCGTTGAAGACTCTGCGATCACCGCATCGATAAAAGCCGACTTATTGAAAGACCCCGGGCTGAGCGCACTAGGCATTGAGGTCAATACCGTCAAGGGCGAAGTAACACTCAGGGGCGCGGTATCGACAGATGTTCGCAAGCAGCGGGCCGAGGGCATTGCCAGCCACATTGTCGGTGTGACCAAGGTAAATAATTTGTTGAGGGTGAGCGGTAGCTAATTGGCGTATTTCCGCGCATTCCTCTGATTTGCAATGACTGTGATGAGCCCGGAAAACGCGATGCGTCTTCGGGGCAAAGCGACGACTAGAACCTGAAACCCCAGCGCCAGCGCACTTCCCCAAGCAAAATCTCTTGGAAACCCGCGCCGGTGCTAGAGTTCTCTCTATTTACGCTATCA